>JABFVX010000283.1 GCA_013362555.1 Mycobacteriaceae bacterium | reverse complement strand
GAGCAGCCCGTCCCGGATCGCGCCGTACTGGTCGGCGACGTGCACCAGCCGCTGCGGGCCGTCGACATAGGAGGTGAAATAGGTCGGCGCGACCCGGTCCCCGATCTCGGCCCGGGTGACGTCCGCGCCTACGGCGACGACGTCGCCGACGCCGTCGGCGATCGGGACGACGCCGGGGGCCGCGGAGAGCGGATAGGTGCCGTCGATCAACATCAGGTCGCGGCGGTTGAACGAGACCGCCTTCACCCGGATGACCACCTGTCTCGGCCCCGGCTCGGGAACCGCTTGAGGTGCGGTGGTCAGCCCTGCCAGCCCGCGCAGCGGCTCGAGGTGGTAAGCGATGGCGCTCATGCGTGCCCCTTGATAGATAGAATGATCGGTCTAGACGCTTGGGGTCTACACTAGGTAGAACGATCGATCTATGTCAAGGGGTGTCATGGCGAGAACCCAGCCTTCCCAGGTGAAGCCGGGCCCGCGCGAGCGGCTGCTGCGCGCGGCGCGCGACCTGACCTACCGCGACGGCGTGCACGTCGGCGTAGACGCCATCCTGAAGGAGGCCGACGCCGCCCGGCGCTCGCTCTACGAGCATTTCGGCGGCAAGGACGGCCTCATCGCCGAGATGCTGCGCGAGTCCGCCGCCGCGGACGAGGCCTGGTACCGGACGACCCTGGACGCCTGCGGAACCGACCCCCGCGCAAGGATTCTCGGCCTGTTCGACGCACTCGACCCACTGGTGTGCGCACCGGAGTTCCGCGGCTGCCGGTTCACCGCGGCCGACCTGAGCCTGGCCGACCCTGCCAACCCGGCACACGGCGAAGCCCGCGGACACAAGCAGCGGGTGCACGACATGCTGCGCCGCGAACTGGAGCGCCTCGGGCACCCTGCGCCGGCCTTGGGTGCGGCGCAGCTGCAACTGCTGATCGAGGGCGTGATGGTCCGCGCGCTGATGGATCCCGAATCGCACCCGGCGCGCGCCGCGAAGCAACTGGCGCACAGCGTCGTCGGGCCGCCGTGACTCCGGACGCTACTGCAGGCCGCGCTGGAGGTAGGTGTACTCCAACGCGCTGGTGCGCGCCTTCTCGTCGATGTTCGAGCCCGCGGCGTGGCCGCCTTCGCCCGCTTCGTAGAACAGGTACGGGCTGCCCAGTTCAGCCAGCCGGGCGGCGAACTTGCGGGCGTGCTGCGGACCGACGCGATCGTCCTTGGTGGTCGTCCACACGAACGGCTTCGGATACCTCACTCCCGGCTTCAGCTGCCGGTACGGCGAAATCGATTCCAGAAAGGCCCGTTCCCGCGGATCCGCGACGCTGCCGTACTCACCCACCCATGACGCGCCCGCGGCGATGTGTTCGTAGCGCTCCATGTCGAGCAGCGGCACTTGGATGTCGACCGCGTTCCACAGCTCCGGATGCTGGGTGAACTCCACACCCATCAGCAGCCCGCCGTTGGAGCCGCCCTGGATGCCGAGATGTCGCGGCGACGTGACCCCGCGCCGGACGACATCGCGGCCGACGGCGGCGAAGTCGTCGAAGGCGCGCTGCCGGTGCACGGTCCGGGCGGCCTCGTGCCACGCCGGACCGTACTCGCCGCCGCCGCGAATGTTGGCCAGCACGAACACCCCGCCCCGGTCCAGCCACAGCCGCCCGCGCACGCCGTCATAGGACGGCGTGCGGCTGTCGCCGAACCCGCCGTAGCCGTACATGACCGTGGGATGCGTACCGTCATTGGCCATTCCGGCGGCATGCACCAGAAAGTACGGCACCTGGGTGCCGTCCGGCGACGTCGCCTTCTGCTGCTCCACCACATATCGCGACGAATCGAAGCGGGCCGGAGCAGATTTCACCGCTGCCGCGGCCCCGGTAGCGGTGTCCAGCCGCCACAGCGCGGTCGGCGTCAGAAACGAAGTGACGGCCACGTACGCCGCCGTGCCGTGCCGGTCGGCGGCAACGGGGCTGACAGTCGCGTTGTCCGGCAACGCAACCGGGGACCCGGCCCAGGAGCCGTCCGGCTGCGGGCGGTACACCTCGGCCCGGCCCCGCACGTCGTGCAATGAGGTGACGACGACGTGATCGCGCGTCGCCAGCACTCCCGCCAGCGCGTCCGCCGGCCCGGGCAGGTACACCGGGGTGGCGCGCAGCCGGTCCGGGCGCCGGACCGCTTCGTCGACATCCAGCGACACCAGCGACCCGGCCGAGAAGCTCCCGCCTGCGGAGGCCCAGTCCTGCCGCAGGCGGATCAGGATCCGGTTCGCGACCAGGCCCTCCACGTCCGCTTTCGGCGGCAGCGCCAGCGGCGTGCGTCCGGTGTCGGTCAGCAGGCTGTACTGGCGCTCCCAGAACGACGGGCTGCGCAGGACGAGAGTGAGCCTGCGCCCGTTGCCGTCGTCCAGGGCCACCGGCTCGCTGCCGAGATCGCCCTTGTCGCCGCGGGCCACCTCGGCCGCCGCGGCGAGCGGCGTGCCGCGGCGCCACCGCTTCACGACGAACGGGTAACCGGAGGTGGTGGTTTCGCCCGGCAGCCACTCCCTGGCCACCAGGAGGGTATCCCCGCCCGCCCAGGCGACCTCCTGCTTGCCACGCGGGAGCACGAAGCCATCGTTCACGAATTGCCGAGTGCTGCGGTCGAACTCACGAATAGTCACGGCGTCCTCGCCGCCGTCCGAGAGGCTGACCAAGCACCGGTTCGGGTCGGCCGGATCGCAGTCCGCGCCCTCCCACACCCAGTTCTTCCCGTCGGCCACGGCCAGGGCGTCCACGTCGATCAGCGTGACCCAGTCAGGCTCCGGCGCTTCGTAATTCGCGGTCTCGCGCCACAGGCCGTGCGCGTGTGCCGCGTCCTGCCAGAAGTTCTCTACGCGGCCCTCGTGGAACGACGGCATCGGCAGCCGGTCCGGGGCGTTGCCGAGCTCTTTCGCTACCGCGAGGTTCTCGCGGTAGCGGGGGTCGCTCTCCAACACCCCGAGCGTTTTGGCGTTCTCGGCGGACACCCAGTCGTGCACTCTGGGGCTGTCGAGGTCCTCCAACCACGCATAAGGATCCGCGGCGGGGCCCGAAGCGCTGCCGCACCCCACCGCCAGGATCCCCGCCAGCACCGCCGCGGTCGCCCTCATGCCGTCCAGAACGACCCGCGGTGTGCGCCTGACGCAACCCATGGGTCGTTCTGGACAAGGAGTAGCAGTCACGCCACGCATGGCCCCCCGCCTTCGCATCGCTCGGTCGCCTGCCGCGACTCTACCGCCGGCGGCGCGGCAGGCGCGCAGGTCACCGCCGCATTCCCACCTGCGGGAACAGCCGATAATCGACGTGTCGACAGTGTCAGCCCGAAAGAGAGCGTGGTGCCCGTGAGCAAAACGCAGATGGGCGACCTGGAGGAGATTCCGCCCAGCACCCAGCCGATCGGGTTGCCCGCTCTCATCAAGAAGGCCGAGGGCGTGATTCAGAAGCAGATCGAACTGCTGGCGGCGGGCACGCCGTCCAAGGCTCCCGATCTCAAGCAGCTGCTGAAGAACGGCGGGGTCGCCAAACCCGAAGAACAGTCGACCATGATCGACCAGTACGACACCAACAAGACCTCGATACAGAACGCCACGACGGACATCCACGGCTCGGACGACGGCGTCTCGATCGACACAACCAACGTCGGCGACTTGATCACCGGCGCCTATGGCGCGATCGAGACCGCGGTGGGGAAGCTGAACGGGATCATCAGAACCGCCAGGGACCGGATCCGGACCCAGAAGGACAAGGACGGGAATCCCGTCAAAGACAGCCAGGGCAACGAGGTGAAAGAACTGCCTCCGGACCAGGTCAAAGCGGTGTTCGATGGCATTTGGGAAGCTCTGGGCACCACGTACTCCAAAGTGCACGGAATTTCGGACGAAGCGGCCGCGGCGGCATTGAAGATCACCAACGGTTCGCCGTACCGCAGCCCCGTCGCCGACAACCCGGTGCCGCTGTCGTACGGCGGCTCGGCCTACAGCGGAAGCACGCCGTGGACCGCGGAAGGCGGCTCGTCCGACGTGATCGTGTCCACGTCGGACAAACCCACTGCGCTGGCAATGATGAAGTACCTCATGGACCCGAACAACTTCAATCCGCCGTTCACCGCCGCACAGGCCGCGGGCATCGTGGCCAACGCCAAGTTCGAGTCGGGCTTCTCCGTGTCGGCCACCGGTGACAATGGCACGGCCAAAGGCATCTTCCAGTGGCGGTTCGGACGGCAGGACGCTCTGCGGGCATTCGCGAGTCAGCCGGGCGAGAGTCTCGGCGACTGGCGGACGCACCTCGATTACATGGCCAAGGAACTGCGTGGCGGCAGCTACGACGCGGCCAACAACGCCGTCAACGCGAACAAGACCGACGCGGGCCAGGTCGCCGCGGACTTCGACCACCTCTACGAAAAGAGTTCCGGCTCCACCACGGCAAGCCGCCGAGCGTACGCGAACAAACTGCTCCAGGAGTGGAACAGCAGCCAGGCGAGCATGTCGGCCTGAGCTCTCAACACCCGTTTCGCGCGTTGACACCCGCAGCTGCGGGCGCAGACGCGCGAAACGGGTGCAAGGCTGCCGCTATTTGTAGATGGCCGCGACGTAGTCGGCCATGACGTGTTTCATGCTGTCGACGCTCTCCATGGCTTCCTTGTTCTGGACCGAGCTGGTGAAGCCGCCTGCAGCGGCCGCCACCGCGCCCGCGTAGCGGACGAGCTTGGCGATCTCGTCCGGGTCGAGGTGAGCCGCACTGGCCATGACGTCGGGGAACATCAACGCCGAGTTGGCCATCGCCTTGGCGAACAGGTCGGGGTTGCCTACGGTGATGCCGCCCGCACCGATGACCCGCCCGTCGCGCCAGTGACACCCGGTGAAGCTGCCGGTGTCGAAGCTGCCCTTGAAGGGGTTCACGAAGTAGGTGCAGTCGATGATGCTCTGCGGCGGACCGAAGCCGGAATCACCTGGCTTGTCAATGGATTCCATAAAGAACGCGCCGTCCGGGTCGCCGTGCGGCGGGGCCAGGAAGTGCCGGGCGCCGGGGGTGCAGACCAGCACGTACTCCGTCTCGAACAAGCTGATGCTGCGCGCAAGCGCTGGAATCGCCGAAATACCTTTGGGCCGCAGCGACGCGAGGTTGACGCAGCACAGGTACGGCGCCTTGTTCACAATCGTCAGCACATTCTTGTCTCCGCCGGAGGACGCTGCCGTGCCGATGAGCGCGCCGAGGTTGCGGCAGAACGACGAAGTCTGCACCCGCGGGTCGTCCTTCTTGTTGCCACCGCTGTGTTCGCCGATCAGCTCCAAGATCACCTCGATCGAGACGTCCGGTTCGATCGAAATCTTCTCCGCCGTAGGCATTCCGGTGAAGCGCCAGATGCACTCCCCGCCGTGCGGGGTGTCGAACTCGAAGTAGTGCTTACAGTTCTCCTTCTTGGTGTAGCCCGTCCAGTCTCGGTGGCTGCGCCACTGGTCGGCCAGCTTCGGGCGCCCCATGAGTGTCGGCTTGAGCTTGATCAGCCACTCCACGTGCGCCGATTCGGCGGGTGTCAGCGCCGCGCCGGACGCCGCTCCGGATGTGTCAGCGGGCACTGTGACCTGTGCCGACTGCGTCCGCGGCTGCCCCTTGGCCGCGGACGTGATGGTTATCTTGCTCTTCTTCTTCTCGTCGCCGGGCTTCTTCGGAGGACCATCGAACTGATCAGTCATGGCATGTTCCTCATTCGGTGAAACCCCCCTTCTGTCACAGCATCTCACCGAACATCGGCTCGGAATTCGCGGAATCCAAAGTCTCCGAATCGAAATCCGCCGCATCACAGTTCGATTGTCATACCCCGCAGTTCGTAGCCCTCCACCATGTCGTTGCGGCCCTGGCACACAGCTCCGGTCAGTCGAACCCCATCGCAGGCCATCAGCCTGTGCAGCAGGATGTCGGTTTCCTGGATGGCGACGTGCTCGCCGGGACAGCGGTGGGGACCGTCGCCGAACCCGACAAGCGCACCCCTGCCCCGTTCACTGCGGATCACTCGGTTGGTGCACAAGTCCATCGGATGGCCTCCCGCCGCGGCCTCGTCAGTGTTGACGTGCGCGGTGTGCACCGCAATGCGGGCCGCTGCCGCGATGACAACCTGGGTGCCGTCTGTGCGGCGGACCCGGATGTCGTCGGTCGCCCGCCGGTGCAGCACCTGGACGACCGGCTCCAAGCGCAGCGTCTCCTGAAGGACGCGGTGTCTGCGGGCTTCACCGGCGGCGAGATATTCGGCACGCAGAGCGGGATTTTCGAGCAGGTGCCAGGCCGCGACGCAGATGAACTCCCGGGTGGTCACCATGCCTGCCGCGGCGAAGAGAAAGACCTCGGTGAGGATGTCTCGATCTCGGTAACCGCGGCCGAGGAGGTGCGAGATCAGGTCGTCCGGCCCCGCGCCGCCCCGGCGTCGCAGCGCGACCGCAGGGCGCACGTCGGCCCGGTAGAGCTGAAAGATTCTGGCGTTGTTCAGGATCAACCGCGCCCACGTCCGCGGATTGAGAGACAGCGGCACCAGCGGGGCGGCGAAACACGCCTCGAGCCGGGCAGCCAACGCAGGCACATCACTGCCGCTCAGCCCCAGCACCTGGGCGACGACGCCGGTCGCATAGGTCAATGCGAGCTCACTCAGATCCATTCGGCGTCGCTCCGTCAGCGTCGCGACGGTCGAATCCGCCAGCGACTCCATCGCAGGCTGGTAGTTGTCCACCACCGCCCTCAGTGTGAAGAAGCGGGCTGTCAATCGGCGGTGTTCACGATGCTCGTCGCCGTCGAGGAACACCACAGGCGTCTTGGTGACCTGCGGCGTGGCAAAGAACTCGTCGGCGCGGAAGCCGGCCTGTCGGGTGCACGGGCTGCGCAGAATCTGCAGGGCGACACTGTGCCCGTACACATGCCACACTCCCGCGCTGTCCTGCTCCAGCTCTGCCTGCGGCCTGTCGGTCGGCCCCGTCTTGCGCGACCCGTGCGCGACCGGACAGCGCCCTGCGGCGAGATTCGCATCGGGTGGCGGGGTTTCTGCCGGCATGAGGACACTCCGTTCACACGGTCCACGTATCCCCAATGATCAGGTGTCTCCAGGGGTGCCGCAACCGCACCGGACGGATGTGACACAACAACGCTCCCGGCCCGGATGATGCATCAAAAGTGCAACAATACTGTGCGGCGCTAATCGAGGGCCTTGCCGTACCGAACGCCGCATTCGCGACACTGCCATTTCGGCGACCTGCCGTCCACGCAGCATCCCCCGAGCGCGACCTCACCCAAAACCTCCAGTTCGATCAACTCCGAGGAGTGGAAGCCGTACTGGATTTCATGCGCGGCCGACCCGCAATCGGGGCAGGGCGATGACGCTGCTGGAATCACAGCGAGAGTGTATTCAGACCCGGTTCCGCGTCATTGATCGTCCTTTCCACGGTCGCCTGCGCCGGTTCTCTTGAGGACGGCAGGCATGAAGCTCCGGAGGTAGTCCATCAACGGCGTCGCCTGCAGCTTCGGGCCCTCGTCGACCGGCGGCGCAGAGGTGACCTCGATGTGGTCCTGAGCGTGGTCGGACGGCCGGGGCGGCCCCGCCCACGTCGGGGGCGGCAGCGCCCGCGTGACTCCGGCCCCGTTCGACTGCCTCGGCACCGGCATGATCGGAGAGGCCTCAGCCGCGGTGACGGGGTTTGCCGGGCCGAATCCGTATCCACCGGACGAAACCGGGCCGGCGGACGTCACGCCGGGCAGCTGCGGGGCGCCGAGAATCGGGCCGAGAATCGCCTCCAGCCGGGACAGTGATCCCAGCCCGGGCAATTCCCGCGGCGATTCCGGGCATGGCAGTTCTTCCGGAGACCCGAGCCAGCTCGTCGGGCTGCCATTGTGACTCGGCATGCCTGCGATACCCGGCCATGGGATCTGGTCCAGCATGGCGAGGGGATCCCAACCTGCGATGCCGGTTCGGTCGGTCGGGGGTTTGCCCGATTGGTCGTGGAAAGGCCCGAACAGCGCCGTCCGGTCAGCCGGATCCGTGAGCCAACTCAGTGCGTCCTCGAAGTCGTCCTCGTCCAGGTTCATCCAGGGATCGCGGCGGGCATATTCCGCGTCATCCGGTTCCGTGTCATCCGGGTCGGCATCGAACAGGCCGCCTGCGGTCTGGGCGGGATCCTCAGCACGATTGTCGTCCCCGGGCACATCGAAAAGCGGGTCACGGTCGTTCCCGGGTTTCGTGTCGGCGCTGTACGCAGGGGAGTCGCCGCCCGCGGTGACTGTCGTCTTCCTGTCCGCGCCGGTGCTCCCGCTCGTCGGACCCGCGCCGGTTTCCGGATCCGCCGTCGGCTTCGGCTTCGGCTTCGGGTCGGACTCGGGTTCCGGATCGGGATCGGGCTTCGGATCGGCCCCCGTCGTGTCTTCTCCCTCCGCGGCGACCGAAGGCGGGTCGGTGCTGGGCGGGGTAACCAAGCCCGCGGCCTGCCGATTGGCTTCCGCTATGACCGCGACTACGTCCTCGACTTCCTTCGAGGAACTGACGATCTCGTTGATCGCCGGCAGCTCGTCCTCGGAGGTGAGGTGGAACGTGTCCTTTCCCTTCGCATTCGGCGTCACGGCCACTGGCGGCCGCACGGAACTGAGAAACCGATTGAGCCCCTGGACGGACTCCTCGATCCTTCGGATGGCCGCGGCCGCGCCCTCCGTGGTCTGAACAGTCAGATTCGCGATTCCGACATCCGAGTCGCGCAACCCGGTCGCGTACAAGTGCAAATCGACCGCCAAGCCGTTGTACCGCGGTGTGAATACGGCCTTGCTCGACGTGTCGATGACCCCCCAACCCAGCAAGGCGCCGTCGAAATCCGGCGGCGTGGTGGTGTTCTTCGGATCGCCGAGCAGGTCGACCGAACGCTGCATGGCGGCCTCCGCCGCGCTGACCATGCCGCGCAGCACCGGCGACCCGCCGTCCGGCTGAACCAGTATGACGGTGTGCAGATGGGGCAGCCCATCGGCAGCGGTGAGCGGACGCGCGGTGCCCGACTTCCACACTTCGCGACCTGATTTGTCATACATGATCAGGTTGCCGTCGTTGCCCAGATAGATCCTGCCTCCGCCTTTGACGGGCTCGTTGGTGACCGGATCCCTGATCGTCAATCCTGCTATCTGGGTGCCGAGTTGGTCGTTGACCACCTTCATCGACTTGAGCCCGGACGCCTGTGAGAGGGTGCTCCACATCGACGTCGCATTCCAGATGTCGCGTCGAGTGGGGTCAGCCGTGGGGCCGTACAGCACCGCGTTCCCGTCCGCCTGCATGGTCAATCGGAACAGCCCGTTGTCGGACACCAGCGACTCGTCAATGCCGAGTTGGTCGCCTGCGTTCAGCGTATTGCCCTTGACTGCCGCCATATCCCACAGGATCGGGCCACTGCGGCCGGTCCGCCTTGAACAAACCCGCTACTCCACGACGGTGAACTTGATCCGCTCTGTCAGCGCGGTGGGCGCAAGTCCGAATGATCTGTGGCACACGCGGTTCAGGTGGGCGCTGTCGGAAAAGCCGGACAGGTGGGCCGCTTCGGTGAGCGAGCTCCCCCGAGCGATGAACTCGACGGCCCGGCTCAGCCGCAGCCACCGGACGTAGGCGCGAAACGGCAGCCCGAGCTGCTCGGCGAACAGGTGGCCCAGCCTGCTCTCGGAGATCCCCGCGGCGGCCGCCACCTCCCGCAGCCGAACCGGGCCTGCCGCAAGCAAATCGGGCAGCAGCTGCATCGATGCGACCAACGCGGGATGCCGAAAAGGCATAGCCACCGGGGAATTCAACCGGTCGCCTGCCCGCCACCATTCCCCGGCTACTCCGAGCTCGAGCAGGCGAGCGCCCGCTTGTCCCCAACTCGCAGCGCTGTGCGGCTCCGGCACCAACGCCTCCAGAGCCGACCCGTAGACGGATTCCCGTGCCGCATGGAGCATTTCCCCGTCTACCACACCGCGCACGATCGTATGCGGAATGTCGGCCGGCGTCACCGCCGCAAGACACTCGACCTCGTTGCCCTGAGCGTCCCCGACGATCAGCGGCTCACCGCGGGAGATCAGGACCTGTACCGCGTGATGATGGTGCAATCCGTTTGCGCCGAGTGCACCGCGATAGTGGGCCAAACCCGGTCTGATGGTCATCTCACCGATCCACACGGGCGGAGGGTAGCCGCACCAGCCACGAATCGACATCTACTGGTCCTGCTGAGCGGAACACTGGCGCGCCCGTATCCTGAATGACCCATGACGTGCGTCCAACGCACCTCATGGGTCATTCTGGACAGTCCGTACGGTGAGTGACCATGCGCCTCGGACTTGCCGACCTGATCGACCCCAGCCTCGTCCCACTCGTCGACGAATCCCGCATGTACTACGAAGGGCGCACGGCCGGAAGAGGACCGAGCAGCGCGGCGGAGCTCCACGCAGTCCGGGCCGCTGTCGCCGAGCCGGTTCCGGCCAGTCCGCCCGCGGTCGAGGCGCTCGCCGTCGCCGGCGAGCGCAGCGTCCCGGTGCGGATCCATTTTCCCGCGGGCGGCGAGGTGAACGGCGTGTTCCTGGAGGTCCACGGAGGCGGCTTCTACCTGGGGTCGGCCGCCGGCAGCGACGTCCGCAATCGACACCTCGCCGACGCGCTCGGCGTCGCGGTGGTGAGCGTGGACTATCGGCTCGCACCTGAGAACCCATGGCCTGCCGCCCCGGACGACTGCGAGACCGCCGCACTCTGGCTCATCGAGCATGCCCAACACCAGTTCGGGACAGCGAAGCTCGCCGTCGGCGGCTTCTCCGCCGGTGCGACGCTGGCGCTAACGACGCTGCTGCGCCTGCGTGATCGCGGGCTCTCGGCCGTCACCGGCGCCGTGCTCCAATTCGGCACGTACGACCTGAGCGCACGGACGCCCGCCGGGCGCCTGAT
>JABFVX010000115.1 GCA_013362555.1 Mycobacteriaceae bacterium | reverse complement strand
CCCGCAGCTGCGGGTGTGAACGCACGAAACGGGTGTAGAGGTGACGGGTCATTCTGGAGGGTTGGCAACCCAGCCATGCACGCTCACGGCCTAGCCGGTGACGGTGACTGTGGTGGCGGCGGTGTGCAGTACGCCGTCGGTTTGGAATTGCAGGAATAGGCGCCAGGTGCCGGGCGCGGGCAGCATCGCCTCGAAGTTCAGAGTGGGACCGCCGCTGTCGCCCCTGACGTCATCGTGCGGGTGCAGGTGTGCGAAAGCCAGGTCGCCCGCCCGGAACGCGGTGAGATGGGCATAGGTGCCGAGATACGGCTGAAGCGTGTTGACGGGCTTGCCGTCTCGGGATACGGCAACGGTGAACCGCTGTTCGGTGCCGGAGGCGAAGCGGTCGGTCGACAGTGTCAGGGTGTAGCCGTCCGCCGCTGCTGTGCCCGCGGGCACGGGCAGCGCAGTCAATGCGGCTTCACCTGGCACGATGACCTGCTTGCTCAGCACCAGCGGCATCGCGTCCGTTGCGGCCGGGGTGAATGAGGCGTATGCGCGGTAGGAGCCGGGTTGCAGCGGCGTGAGCCGGGCGGACCAGGTGCCGTCCGCTGCCATCGTGGGGTGAATGTGCTGGAAACCGGTGAGATCCGAACGAACCAGGTAGAAGTGCATGAGTTTGGTCTGATCCGGCTCGAACGAAGTGACTGGCTTGCCGTCCGAACCTGTTATGGCGTAGCGGAATTCGGAGGGCTGCCCGGCCGGGAGGGTCTCGGTTGCCGGGACGAAGCGCAATCCGCTCGCTTCGGCGGAGAGGCCGTCACCGCCGGGCATGCCGGCCATGTCGTGGTGCATCCCGGTGTGGTCGCCGTCCTCGTGGCCGGAATTGCCGCCGCAGCCCGCGAGCAGCAGTCCCACGGCGGCGAAGGCGGAAAGCCCGATTCGGGCGACGGGTTTGCGGGCGATCGGCACAGTGCAGTCCTTCGGTGTCGGTCCCAACGGCTCAGAGGCGCTTGAGACGCATCTCCGACCGTTGTGGAGGTTCGGATGGGTGATTCTGCTGCCAGTGTACCCCCTGGGGGTATCTTGACGAGGGAGGGGCACGTGCAATGATGAACGGGCTTGTTTGTTGGATCAGGAGTACGGCACCACATGAGCGAATCCGAAACCCCTCCGGGCGCCGAGCCCGACGTCGCCTTCAGCCTCACCGGCAAGGCTCCGGCTGAGTCCGACGCTGACCCGGGCGAGCGCCGGGTAGCGCCGCCCGTGGCCGAGTCCGCTTCCGGCGGGCGTCGCCGCGTTGCAGACGGGCTGCCGCCGCTGCGACCGCTTTGGGCGCGCTGGGTGACGGTCGCAGGCGTGTGTGCGGCGTTGGATTCGCGGCCAGAGGTCGCCGTCGTGCCGTCGAAGGCGACATTCGACAGCGACGGAGGCAGCGGCTCGACCTTGTCGCTGCTGCCGGGCGGGCGGGCGGTGCTGTCCGGCGGGTGGGCGGGTTCGCACGCTGAGGTTGGCGCCCTGTACACAGGTGCACCGTCCTGGGTCGCCGGCGCGGTGTTGAACCCGCGGGTCGAGTCCGGTTCGCTCGCCTTCTGCTATTGGTGGGAGAACGGAACCTGGCGGATGGGGGAATCGCCCCATCCGCCAGAGGTTTCCGACGCGCTGCCGCCGATCTGGACGGACCGCGGCGTCATCGATCACGTCCGTGGGCTACTCCAGGTCGACGCCGCGGACGAAGAGCGCGCTGAACAGCTCGGAGACGCCATCGAGACGCTATTCGGCGCAGCCGACCTCAGCGTGGTGACACGCGATCTCGTGGCCGCGATATTCGATGACCCGGTCGCCGCGGACGTGGATTCGGCATACCTTCAATTCGACATGGCCGGATTGGCCTCGGTGCTGCCCACCCCGCTGAGCGAATCCGAAGCTATCGCGGTGGTTCGCGACTACATCCTGGACCGGGATCTGGAGACGCCGGGCTATCCGGTGTCGGGCCTGGTCGCCTCCCGGGTCAGCGTGGGCTGGATGGTGTACGTCCCGGCGCCGGCGGGGCAGGTGATGCTGGGGCGGGCGATTTTCTATGTCGCTGACGACGGCGAGCTGGAGCGTTCGTCCTCTTCTACGCCGCCGTCGGCGTATTCGATCGGGTTCGAGGAGCGTTTCCGCCAACGACTCGGCATATCATGACCGAGCCGGCGCACTTCGCTGGAGCCGCGGTGTCCCGGTCCGGGTTGATCTCGGTGGAAACCACCGAAACCGGCTTGCCGCTGTCGATCTCGGTTGATCCGTCGGAATTGGGGCGGGACCCGGAGCAATTGGCACGCGATATAGTCCGCCTGTGCAGGCAGGCGGCCAACCGGGCAAAGTTGATGCGGCGGGCCGCGCTGACCGAAGTCGGTGTCGGTGAGGACATCATGAAGCGGCTCGGCTTGCCGACGGCCGATGCGGTGGCTCTCCAGGAAGCCGCAGAAGAGGACGAGATCGGCTACGACCCGGGCAGTTGGTTGCGGACCGCATATGAGTGACGCCGATCCGGCCGAATCAGTGGACATCGTCCAGCAGCGGCTGCAGCGGCACGCCGAGCGGCTCGCGACGCTGACCGCGGACTTGGCGGCGATTCGCGTTTCCGAGCAGTCTGCTGACGGCGCGGTCACCGTAGTGGTCGACGGAGCTGGGGCGATGGTCGATTTGCAGCTGACGCCCGCGATTTCACGCATGGGGGAGAATGCGTTCGCCAAAGTATTGATACAAACCGCAGCAGCCGCGGCGAACCGCGCTTTCGCGGAGCAGGCCGCCTTGATCCAGCAGTTCAACGCTGGGTAGCCCGTTAATTTCAGAGTTTACGAACAAAGTTGTCTCCTGCACTGGCAAAGTCCGCGAACATTGCCGTACAGTGATGC
>JABFVX010000280.1 GCA_013362555.1 Mycobacteriaceae bacterium | reverse complement strand
GCCGCGACCTCCCCCTCGACGAGGCTGCCGCCGTAGCCGCGGACCTCCGCGCGGCCGCGTTCCAGCAGCTCGGCGGGCGGCATTCCGTCGCGGGCGAGCAGGCCGTGCACACCGTGCGCCGGGGCATTGCGCGGCGCGCCCGCATCCACCACCAGCACCCGCCGCCGCATCCGCGCCAGCATCAGCGCGCCGTTCAACCCGGCGGCGCCGCCGCCGACGACCACCACATCCATCTGATCGGTCACCCTGACCACCTCCTCGACCGCAACCGTGCCGAACACCGAACGATTTCGGCAAGCATATTTGCCGATGTGGCAAAGTGTGCACATGGACGACACCGACCGGGCGCTCGACGCAGTCGGCCCCCGGCTGCGCACCCTGCGCAAGCAGCGCGACACGACGCTGGCCGAATTGTCCGATGCGACGGGCATTTCGGTCAGCACGCTGTCCCGACTGGAGTCCGGCGCCCGCAGGCCCACCCTGGAACAGCTGCTCCCGCTGGCCCGCGCGCACGGCGTCACCCTCGACGAACTCGTCGACGCGCCCATGACCGGCGATCCCCGGGTGCACGCGCGCCCGATCACGCGGTTCGGCATGACGATGATCCCGCTCACCCGCCGCGCCGGCGGCGTGCAGGCATACAAACTGGTCATCCCCGCCACCGCGGAACCTCGGCGGCCCGACCCGAAGACCCACGAGGGCTACGAGTGGATGTACGTCCTCAACGGCCGGCTCCGGCTCGTCCTCGGCGACCACGACATGGTGCTCACACCGGGCGAAGCCGCGGAGTTCGACACCCGAGTCCCACACTGGTTCGATGCCGCGGGCCCCGAGCCGGTCGAGCTCCTCAGCCTCTTCGGCAAACAAGGCGAACGTGCCCACCTGCGCGCCCGCCCCAAGGAGAAACCCTTCCGGAGTGAACCGTGACGTGCGTTTCGCGCTGTGAGACGGCGGCCCGAGGAGGCAGCTTGCGTAACACCGCAGGGCCTCGCGAACAGCGCCATTCAACACAGCGCTGTGAGACGGCGAACAGCGCCACTCACGTCACGGGTCATTCCGGAACGGTTTGGGCCGTAGGGACCTGAACCACCAGCAGCAGGTCCGGGTTCTCGACCAGGCGCAACTGGTAGAGGTCCAGGTTCACCGGGCCGAGGTCAGGATGGTCCAGGTCGATGGTCACCGGGCGGAACTGCTGCACACGGTATTCGGCCCACCACGCCCGGAATTCGGGGCTGGCCGCACTGAGGTCGGCCACCAGCGCGGCCAGACGGGCATCGTCGGGGCGCCCGCCCACGGTGGCGCGAAACTGACTGAGGATGGCTCGCGCGGCCGCTTCCCAGCGCGGCATCACCGTACGCGTCCGCTCGTCGGTAAACATAAGCCACAACAGATTTCGTCGATCGGCGGGCAGCTCGGCCGGATTCGCGCGCACCGTCGCGAAGGCGGTGTTCCAGACCACGAAATCGAAGGCCGCGTCATGGACGACAGCCAGGTTGGGCAGCATCGCGTCGACGAGGCGCTGCAGCCTGCGCGTCTCCGCGCCGATCTGTTCGGCGCCCGCCGGGTCGGCCAGGCCCGCGAGCCTGCGCAAATGCCCGTGGGCGTCGGCATCGAGTTTCAGTGCCCGCGCAAGCGCGGCCACCACTTGTGGGCTGGCCGCTATCCTGCGGCCCTGCTCGAGCCACGTGTACCAGGTCAGGCTCAGTCCGGCCAGCTCGGCGACTTCCTCGCGACGCAGACCGGGCGTGCGGCGGCGGCCTGGTTCCACATCGTCGGGCAGGCCCACGTCGGCGGGCCGCAGCCGCGCCCGCTGCGCCTTCAGGAAGGCGGCCAGCTCGGCCCGCTGTGAGGCGCCCATCGAATTCCCTTCGTGGGTAGCACGATTGCTACCAGGACCACGCGGATGCGAGTCCCTAACGTCGTTCCCAACAGATGAACCACTCCGGTTCACCAACACGAGGAGCATGACATGAGCACCGCCAAGGGACCCGTCCTGGTTATCGGAGCGACTGGCCAGCAGGGCCGCGCCACCACCCGCCACCTGCTGCGTCAGGGCTGGGAGGTCAACGCTTTCGTCCGCAGCCCGCAGTCGGAGGCTGCACAGAAACTGCACGCCGCCGGGGCCGGGCTGGTGTCGGGCGACCTCGACGACGTCGAGTCGGTGCGCAAGGCCATGGACGGCGCCTACGGCGTGTTCCTGATGCTGACCATGATGGAGGGCGCCAACATCACCGACGCGGGAATCGCCGCCGAAACCCGCCGCGGCACTGCCGCTGTGGCGGCCGCCGCGGACTCCGGAGTGGAACATGTCGTGTACACGTCGCTGTCAGGCGCGGGCCAGGACTCCGGCGTGCCCTACTACGCCGCCAAAGAGCACATCGAGGCGCAGATCCGCGCCGCCGCCCTGCCCGCGACGGTGCTGCGTCCGACGTTCTTCATGGACAACTTCGTCAACCTCAACCGCACGATCGTGCAGGACAGCGTCCTGAACCTCAATCTCGCTGTGCAAGCCGACATTCCGGTGCAGCTGATCTCCACCGACGACATCGGTGCGTTCGCCGCCCTGGCCTTCGCCCAGCCCGGGCAGTTCCGCGGCCGGACCGTGCCTATCGCGGGCGACCGGCTCACGCCGCCGCAGATCGCCGACACCATGGGCCGCGTCGCCGGCATGCCCGCCCGCAGCAACGTCGTGCCGCTGGACGCCGTCCGCGCTTTCGACGAGCATGTGGCCAGGATGTTCGAGTTCTTCAACTCCCACCCGGACTCCTCGATCGACATCGACGCCCTGCGGGCCGCCCACCCCGGCCTCGAGTCCCTGGAAACCTGGCTCCGCACCACCAACTGGCGCCCGTGAACCTTCTCGCCAGAATGACCCGTGACGTGCGGTGACCGCACGTCACGGGTCATTCTGGAAGTTCGCGGGACGCGATTGCGTGAACGGGCGCTGAACAGCAGGCGAAAGTGTTTGGCACGGTCGGTCAATTCGGTTGCGACAGAGACTGGTTCGCGCGTTGAATGCGCTGGTGGAAGAGTTTCCGCTCGGGCTGGTCGTCTCGGTGCTCGGTATCGTCGTGCCGCTCGTCGCCTTCTTCTGGGAGTTCGTCCTGGTCGGACGCAAACGGCTGGGCTACCGGATTCAGATGGACACTCCGGTCACCGGTGAGGTCGAGTCCGCCCACGCCGGGGTGCTCACGCAGCTGCGCCCCGAACCCGGTGCCCAGCTCGGCGATCTGTCGATCGTGTTGCTGCGCATCGAGAACGACGGCGCCACCACCGTCGACGAGCACGACTACCGGGTGCTCGAGGGAGTTCCGGCCGGGCTGTGCGTGAAGTTCCCACAGCGCAGAGTGATCGGGATGGCGGTCACCGAACTCAGCGATCCCGGCCTCGACACCAGCCTCAACAGCGCGTCCGGGGTGGGAGTGCGCGAGGCCGCGGACCGCTCCTGCGGCATCATCGACCTGCCGCGGGTTCCGCTCAACCGGGCCGACCACTACAAGATCCTGGCGATCCTGGAACGCTCCACCGGCTCAGGCGAATACCCGCCGCCGCAGGTCGAAGGCAGGATCAAGGGCGGGCGGGTACACGAGACCGCCAGCCGCACCGGCCCGACCGCACGTTCGCTCGCGCTGATCGCGTTCCTGGTGGCCGTCATCGCGGCGCAGCTCATCGTCGACACCCTGCGCCAGGATCCCGCGTCTCTGGACTGCGGCGCCGGGCATCTGACGCTCACCGGATCGACTGCCTTCGCGCCGGTACTTGAGGAAGCGGCCCGCACCTACCGCACGTCGTGCCCGGACATGAGCTTCGACTTCCAGTTCCAGGGCAGCGATCTCGGTCTGCGCCGCCTCGACGAGTCGGGCCGCGCGCACTCGCCGGTGCCCGATCTGGTCTCCATCTCCGACGGCCCGAAGCGCGACGGCTATCCGCTCCTGCTGCCCCGCCCGATTGCGTTCACGCTGTTCACCTTGATTGCCAATCGCGATGCGGGCATCGCCGATCTGACCCGCGCCCAGATCGTCGACCTGTATGCCGGTCGGGTCACCAACTGGCGCCAACTCGGCGGCCGCGACGTGCCGGTCCGGCTCGTCAGCCGCAACCCGGGTTCGGGCACGCGCCAGACCTTCCAACACCGGATTCTCGGCGACCGGTGGGAGGCGCCGCCCAACTCGCTCGACTGCCTCAGCGTCGCCGACCCGGCCGCGGCGGCCCCGCCGCGATGTGAGCTGGCGACGACCGCCGACGTGCTCGGCACCGTCGCCCGCACCCCGGGTGCGCTCGGCTACGTCGAGCTGGGCGCGGCGCACCGCGACGGCACCGCGGCCGTGCGCATCGACGGCCACGCCGCGACCCGCGACGACGCCGTGCACGGCGCATACCCGTACTGGGACACCGAATACGCCTACACCCACGGTGAACTCCCCGCCAATTCCCCGGCCGCGGCGTTCCTGCGCTACCTGACCAACCAGGTCGGCCGCGACGTCATCCGCGCCCACGGCAACCTCCCCTGCCAGGAACTGACCAACCCCGTCACCTGCCAACCCGGCTGACCTCACACCCGTACCGCGCGTCTACACCCGCAGCTGCGGGTGTAGACGCGCGGTACGGGTGTGAGGTCCGAGCGACCTATGCTGTCGCCATGGCAGCGCTCACGCTCGACTTGGCCAGGCAGGTGCTCGCCGCCCAGCCGTTCGCTCAGTTGGTCGGCACCGAGATCACACGCTTCGGGGGCGGCTCGGCCACACTGGTCGTTCCGGTCCGCCCGGAGCTGAGCCAGCAGTTCGGCTACGTGCACGGCGGAGTGCTGTCCTACCTGGCCGACAACGCCCTGACCTTCGCCGCGGGCACGGTGCTCGGGCCCAACGTCCTCACCGGCGGGTTCACCGTCACCTACCTGCGCCCCGGCGCGGGCACGCGGCTGCGCGCCGTCGCCACGGTCACCGGGTCCACCCGCCGCCAGGCCGTGGTGAACTGCGAAATCTATGCCGAGACCGGCGATTCCGCGGCCGAGCCGGTCCTGTGCGCCGTCGCCCAGGGCTCCGCCCGCCTCGTCGAACGCGCCCTCGACGACGCGGGCGCGCAGTAGCATCGAGGGCGCCGCTGTATCGAGGAGTGCCCCTGATGTTTTCCGACATGCTGAGTTCGTTCTCGGCGCAAATCCCCTATGTCCTGCTTCCGCTGTCGAAGTGGATCCCGCCGGAACTGGCCCAACTCGGCCAGTCCATCAGCAGCATCCGCTGACGCGCCCGGCCGCGTTCGTCCGGAGCGACCCGTGAGCCACGGGGTCGCTCCGGAACCACTTGCTTGGAGCGCACTCCAGGTGACTACCGTGGGACGCACGGCGACGGCGAAGGGCGAGTCCGGTGGAAGCAGCGGTACAGCAGGATCACGGGCCCGACTACGAGCGGCCGCGGTACTCGATCGGCGAGGTGTCCGAGCGCAGCGGACTCACCCGCGACACCCTGCGCTGGTACGAGCGGATCGGGCTGATGGACTACGTCGGCCGCGACCACGCCGGACAGCGCCGCTTCAGCGAGCGCGACCTGGTCTGGCTCGACCTGATCGGCAAGCTCCGCTGCACCGGCATGTCGGTGGCCGACATGGTGCGCTACGCCGAACTGGTGCGGGCAGGCGAGTCCACCTATCCCCAGCGGCTGGAGATGTTCCGGGAGACCCGCGAATCGGCCCTCGCCCAGATAGCGCAGCTGCGGCAGACCGTGGCCGCCCTCGACCGCAAGATCGCCCTCTACGAGGGCCGGACGCAGCCGTAATTACCATATGATCCCATCGTGGGATATGGCCGAATATGACAGTCCACCGTCATTGCAGACATAGGCGGTTGCGGCCAGGATGAAGGCATGGTTCCTGTCCGCCGGATCGTGATCGCCGTGTTTCCCGAGGTCGACCTGCTTGATGTCACCGGGCCCGCCGAGGTGTTCGCGCTGGCCAACCGAGTGACCTCGGGTCAGGCAGGCTACGAGGTCCAGCTCGCGGGCCCCGCGGCGGGCCCGGTCCGCACCTTCGCCGGGGTGCGGGTGCTCGCCGACGTGGCCTTCGCCGACATCGGCCCCGGTCTGGACACGCTGCTGGTGCCGGGCGCGGTCGACATGACCGACGCCGGCCCGGTCGCGCTGGTGGACCCGGCCGTCGTGGCCTGGGTGCTCGAGACCGCGAGCCGGTCGCGTCGCGTTGCGTCGGTCTGCGTCGGGGCGCACCTGCTCGCCGCGGCAGGCCTGCTGGACGGCAAGACCGCAACGACACACTGGTCGACGGCGGCGCAGCTCGCCGCCGAGCATCCCGAGGTCACGGTCGACCCGGACCCGATCTTCGTGCGCGCGGACCACGGCAGGCTGTGGACCGGCGCCGGCATCAGCGCCTGCCTGGACCTGGCCTTGGCCCTGGTGGCCGAGGACCTCGGCGAGCAGACCGCCCTCGCGGTGGCCCGCCAGCTGGTCGTCTACCTCAAGCGCCAGGGCGGCCAGAGCCAGTTCTCCGTGCCGCTCAGCATGCCCGCCGCGCGCCGCGACATCGACGCCCTGCGGGAGTGGATCGGCGACCACCTCGACCGCGACCTGGCCGCGCCCGCCCTGGCCGCCCGCATGTGTCTGAGCGAGCGGCATTTCGCCCGCGTCTTCCGCCAGGAGACCGGCATGACGCCCGCCGCGTACGTCGAAGCGGCCCGCGTCGAACTGGCCAGGCGGCTGCTCGAAACCACCGACGAACCGCTCGACCGGGTGGCGGCGAACGCCGGGCTCGGCTCGGCCGAAACCCTGCACCGCGCCTTCCGCCGCAGGCTCGCCACCACTCCGGCCGCCTACCGCAGGCGCTTCCGCACCGCCGCCTGAACTACCCAGCCCCGATCCGGCAGCGCGCTGCCGGGAATTCGACGACCCCGAGAAAGGAACAACAATGACCCCTTCCCCCACTCTGCGCGAGGTCAGCGGCCTTTCCGCTCGCCTGCCGCTACTGAGCGAATCCGCCCTGATCATGATTGATTGCCAGAACACCTACCGCAGCGGCGTCATGACGCTCGACGGGGCCGACGCGGCCATCGCGGCGGCCGCCGCGCTGCTCGAGCGCGCCCGCACGGCCGCAGTCCCGGTCATCCACATCGTCAACGACGGCGGCGAGGACAGCCTCTACGACATCCGCGCACACTCCGGCGCGATCGTCGACGAGCTGGCCCCGGTCGACGGCGAACCGGTCGTGGTCAAACAAGTGCCCAACGCCTTCCACGGCACGGACCTCGAAACCACTTTGCGTACAGCAGGTTTCAATCCAGGCAGCGACTTGCTGCTGGCGGGCTTCATGACCCACATGTGCGTGACCTTCACCGCCCAAGGCGCTTTCAACCTCGGCTACCGCCCCACGGTCATCGCCGACACCACCGCCACCCGCACCCTGGCAACGCCCGCCGGCTCCCCCCTGCCCGCCGCTGCCCTGAAACAGTCCGCCCTCACCACCATCACCGATCTCTTCGGCCTGGTCGTCCCGAATGCGTCCTTCATTCACACCGTATGAATGAAGGACGCGTTCAGGACCCGTCGTACAGGGCTGCCACGCGGGGAGAGAGCACGACTTTGATCGCGGCGGCGATGGGGATGGCCATTAGGGCTCCGACCAGGCCGAGGAGGGTGCCGCCCGCGAGGGCCACCAAAAGCACGGTGACCGAGGAGAGGTCGACGGCGTTGCGCTGGACTCGCGGGCTGATCAGGTAGTTCTCCACCGCCTGGTAGGCCACGAAGAAGACGGCCACGACCACCGTCGCGGGCCAGAATCCGACGGTGAAGACCGTGACGGTCAGACAGATGACTGCGCCGAGGGTGGCGCCGATAAGCGGGATCAGGTCGGTGATGCCGACGGTGACCGCCAGGGTGAGCGCGAAAGGCACTCCCAGCAGTCGCAGGCACACATATGTCGCGGCGCCCGCGATGACCGACACCGCGATGTTGCCCAGCATATAGCCGCCGACCTTGGTGGTGACCACATCGATGACCTCCGCGGCCCGGTCGCGGTTGCGCGGCGGAAACAGCCGCGCCAGCCCGTTGCGCAGCTGGGGCATGGCGGCCATGAAGTAGATCGCCAGCGCGATCACGGTGACGGTCGAGGCCAGGAACCCGACGAACTGCCGGAAGAATCCGACAGCCCCGCCGGACAGTTTGGCGGGCAGCTCGCCCGCGAAGTCGGTGAGCCGCTCGGTGAGGTGATAGCGGTCGGTGATCCGCCGCACCGCATCCGATTCGTCGGACAGCCGGTGCAGGTAGCCCGGCAGGTCGCCGAGCAGCTTGCTCCCCTGCTCCACCAGCGGCGGCCCGACGGACCACACGAATACCGCGAGCAGCAGCAGCTGCACCGCCACCACCGCGCCGACCGCCAGCCACCTGGGCAGCCCGCGCCTGCACAGCCACTGCACGACAGGCTCGATGCCCACCGCAAGGAACAGCGCCACCAGCACCAGCACCAGGATGTCCCGCAGCAGATACACCCCGTACGCGCCCGCCAGTACGACGAGCACTCCGATCGTCGCCGCCATCGACCACCGCAGCACCGCTCCGGTCGACACCCGCGTCAGCCCCCCGACCTCCGAATCACCCGTTGGCTCGGTCACGTCCCAACCCTAGAGCCGAAACGACCCGCCAGTCGTGTTAGTGAGCGTTTGAGACCTCGGGTGGCTGGGGTTGCAAACCTCCAGAATGACCCATGACGTGCATCCAACGCACTTCACGGGTCATTCTGGAGTCAGGAGGCGGCGTTGTGGCTGGGAAGGACGCAGACCGCGTCCAGGCCGAGGACGTGGTTGAGGCGGCCGAAGGCGAGCCACGATCCGATGCTCATGCTGAGTTCGACGATTTCGCGCTGACTGTAGTGCTCGCGCATGCGACTCCAGAACTCGTCGTCGAGGTTGTGGTGATCGAGGGCGTAGCGCTCGGCGTATTCGGCTGCGAGCCTTGCGCGTTCGTCGAACAGCGGCGTCGTGCGCCAATCCTCGACGGCCGCCGCGAACTCCTCCTCGACCTTCTCGCCGTCCCGGTCGGTGCGCCAGTCCAGACAGAACAGACACCCGTTGATCTGGGCGATGCGCAGTCGCGCGGCCTCGAATTCGCGCAGACCGAGCGTGCTGTGCGAATAGACGGAGAGCGAGAAGCCGGAGGCCGCGATGCCGATGCCGGGCACCAGCTCGCCCCACACATAGCCGATCGGATCCTTGCCTTCGGGAATATCGATGAACACGGGTGCACCCTTTCCGAACTGTCGAACTGTCGTGGCCGTCAGCGTCCGAATACGCCGACGGGAGGTCGAAGGGGAATGTCGAAGGCGTCGTAGATCCCCGGCTCGGCGGCGGCGAGCCAATCGATGGCTCCCACCAGTCTGCCTACGGCCGTGGCGTTTCCGCCCGCCGACCGATTCCCGTTCTCGTCGTCCGCCTCCACCGTGACCTCGATGCGCGGGCGGCCCTCGATGATCACCCGGTGCGAGCCGTCGCCGCTCGCGGGCGTCGGCCAGTCCGGCGCGCAGGCAGGGTGGATCCGGGTGACGTGTTCGATGACGATGCGGGGCACGCCGTCGACGACGCCTTGCACCTCGAAGCGCAGCGCCCCCTGAGTGCCCGCCTCGAACTCGCCCATCCGCGCCGTGGTCACAGTCTCCTCGAGAGCGCGGCGGTCGCGGGTTTCGCGGATCTCGTCCAACTGCACCCCCAACGCACGGGCGATGAGCCGGACCTGCCCGCCCCACACCATCGTCGGCACCCCGGGCGCGACCATCGGCGGCTCGTAATCGAGCGGCTGCCCCATGCCGACCAGCCACCGCACCGAATCCGGCTGGTCGTAGCTGGTGTAGTCGAAGATCTCCTGGCAGCGAATGAGGTCGACGGTGCTGCCCAGACCGCTGATCAGCACCGGCAGGACGTCATTGCCCCAGCCCGGATCCACCCCGGAGCAGAACAGCGAACCGCCGCCGTCGGCGACCGCGTCCAGCACCTGTTGGCGCAATTCCGCTGGGGCGCCGCGGTAGTCGTACAGCGGATACAGCGACGGCGTCACGACAACCGCTCCGGCCCGGATGGCGCGCAGCACGTCGGCGAGCGCATCGTCGGGCCGCACGTCACCGGAGGCCGCGTACACGACGGCGCGGGGCTTCGCCGCCAGCGCGGCGTCGATGTCATCGGTTGCGGCGAGGCCCAATTCGGCGTCCAGTCCGGCCAGGACCCCGGCGTCGCGGCCGACCTTGTCGGGATTGTGGACGAGAACATCGGACAGCGTCAGGCCAGGATGAGCGGCGACGGCCCGGATAGCGGCCCGCCCGACGTTCCCGGTGCCCCAGACCAGCGTGGAGATCATGGCCGGGACAGTACCAATCGGTTGTTGGTCGCGATGCAAAATCGCGCAATACCGGGTGAATCCATCGCCGGAACGACCCGTGCGGTGCAATGAGCGCACTGGCACGGGTCATTCCGGTTTAAGGGTTAGACGTGCGCTCGGCGGCGGCCGCTGCCGATCATGCCGACCGCGGACGCCAGGATGGCGCCGACGACCCCGCCGCCGCCCACCTGGCCGATGATCTGGCCAAGGTTCAGGCCGCCGCTGGTGGCCGCCTGGATGATCGCGCCGGTGATGCCGCCGCCCACCGCACCGGTGATGCTGTTCATCGAGCCCATGCGGTTCGTCATGCCGGTCATGCCGCCACCGACCAAGCCGCCGAGCAGTCCCAACATCCATTCCATGGCGAAACCTCTTCTCGTGTCTCGTGTGCGGTGACTAGCGGATCTGGTCGCTCTTGTCCTGGCCGCTGCGCTGATTCGGTCCCACGGCATTGTTCTCGTACACGACCGTCATCGCGTCGCCCGCGGAACGGGCGGATGGGCGCGCGGCCTCCGGTTCCGACATGCGCGATGTCGCCGAGGCGTCGCTCCAGCGGTGGCCCGCTGCCCACGTGTCCCGGCTCGGGGCCGGGGGCGGGGCGGGCGCCCGCGGCGGTTCGGGCCG
>JABFVX010000083.1 GCA_013362555.1 Mycobacteriaceae bacterium | reverse complement strand
CCTCGCCCCTACACCCGCAGCTGCGGGTGTAGGGGCGAGGTTCAGGTGCAGAGGCGCTCACATTATCTGTGCAGCGGGTGGCAGATCAGGATCGGCACGGTCGCCCGGTTCAGCAGGTTCTGACTTGTCGAGCCGAGCAGGTTGGCCAGAATACGGTTGCGCACCCGACTGCCGACGACGATAAGTTGCGCGTCTTTGCCCCATTGCAGCAATGCGGTGCCAGGGTTGCCGTCCTGGACGATTTCGTCGACCTCGACATCCGGATACTTCTCCGACCTACCGGCCAACGATTCCGACAAGCGGGCCGAAGCCTGCTCCTCGTCGTCGGACCAGGCGTGCAGTGCCACCAGTCGCGCGTTCAACAAGGACGCCACCTCGAACCCGTAGTCCAATGCCTGCTCGCCCATCTCCTCGCCGTCGACACCGACGAGCACCGTCCCGGACTCCGGCAGTGCGGCTTCCGGGTCGCCGCGCCAGACCACGACCGGTCCACGCGCATGGTTGGCGACGCGCAGCGTCGTCGAGCCGAGCAGCGCGTCGAGTGCCTGGCGACTGTGTGCGCCGACGACGGTCAGCCGCGCTCGTCCGCTGAGGTCGACGATGACGTGGTCGGGGTTGCCGTTGTAGACCTTGGCTGCAAGCTCGACGCTCGGGAACTGCTCGGCGACAGCCGCGCTCGCCTTGTCCAACATCTCCTGTCCGGCTTTGCGGAGTTCATCCGCATAGTTGGGATAGGCGATGGCGGCTTGGATCCCGTAGTGGTAGTAGTACTCGTCTGCGGTGGCGTTGACCAGCAGCAGGGGTGCGTGCATCCGATCGGCGACCGCGGCGGCCCACAGCGCTGCGCCGAGCGCCTGCTGGGACCCGTCGATACCTACGACAATGGTCTGGCGGTTGGCGAGTACGTTCATCGAAGGGCTCTTTCACTTGGTGGTCGGTGGGTCCCTTCAGACTGTCGTTTCCGAGGCTCGTGCCGCTGGTGTCGGCGGGCCCTTGTTGTAGGGTCTTCAGACCTCAGCCTGGAATGCGGAGCTGCCGAAGGTCATCGGTTCGACTGGACTGCGGCCCTATCGTCGTGACGGAAGGCGGCCGACAGTTGTCGTCATGGTTACCGAGCGACGTATGGACCGGCGTACCGCATTGGTGGCATGCGCCGGGATGACAGCGATTTGGGCGGGTGCGGGAGCGCTCGGATTAATCGCCGGGCTGATTGATCTCGGAGAAACCGTCAACAGCCGTTTGCCGTGGCGGAGCCCTGTTCTGAGCGGGGTCGCGCTGGCCGTGGTCGTTGCGGCCCCGATGTCCGCCGCCGCGCTGTTGTCGGACCGCAGGGACGCACGCGCGGCCAAGGCGGCGGTCTCGGCCGGCGCACTGCTGGTGGGATGGATCATCGGGCAGCTGTGCGTCATCCGCACTTTCAGCTGGCTTCAGCCGGTTTGCCTGGCGCTGGGCGTGGCGGTGCTCGTGCTGGGCAGTCGGATGCGGCGGACGTCCGGCGCGTGACGGCTTCGAGCCAGGCCCACCCGAGGGCGGTGATCTACCGGCATGCTTCGACCTGGTGGAGTCCGACTGGGGCATCGAGATCGACGGCGACCTGGAGCACCGGACCGTGGGAGCTGGACATGTGCATCCAGGGCAGATCGCAGAGCAGGTGCAGCACACGCATATTCGCCGCAAGCACCTCTGCGGTGAAGCGGTGAATTCCACGCTCGAGTGCGAGTTCGCCGAGGCGCTCGACGAGGCCCACGCCGACGCCGTGCAGCTGCCGCTCGTGCGCGACGACCACGGCGATCTCCGCGGTTCCCGAACCTGCCCGAACGTAATTGGCCACCCCAACCAGCAGATCGCCATCGAACGCTCCCACTGCGCCGTGATCGGGATCGTCGCGGACGACCTCGGTCGCCACTGCGCGGGAATCCACCGGTTGAGCGGTGAAGAACCTCAGATAACTGTCCCGTTTCGGGAGGCGCTGGTGCAGCTGCCGGACTGCCTCGGCGTCGCCTGCGCCGATCCTACGGAATTCCATTGTGGCTGTGTTCACTTCGACTCGGCAGATCGGGCAATGACGACCGGGCAGGTCGCGTGGTGTGTTACCGCCTGGCTGACGGAACCGGAGATCAGTTCGGCCGCCCAACCGGAATCGTGCGTGCCGACCACCAGTAATTGCGCCTCGTCCGAGGCTTCCCGCAGCCGCTTCACCGGGGAGTCCTCCGCTACCACCTGGCGCGTGCGCACCTCCGGATGGCGTTCGCGAAATACCGCCAGTCGCTCCGACAGGAGCATGTCGCATTCGGCCCGGAGGGCGGCCGCGGACGTGATCCCGCCCATGGTCCAGACGTGCATGGCCACGAGCTCGGCGTCACGGTGCGCAGCTTCGTCGAACGCTACTGTCAACGCCACAACGTCGACGTCAGCGTCTGCGCCTTCCACCCCGACCACCACCGCACCGGCCGAGCGGTCGACTCTGTCGTGATCCGGGATCACCGCCACCGAACAGTGCGCATGGCGCGACACCGCAGCGCCCACCGAACCGAGCAGCCCTCGCCTGATCGCTCCGAGACCGCGCGAGCCCACCACCAACAGTCGGGCCTGCTTCGAGCGCTCGGTCAGCACCGGGATGGGCATGCCGCCAACCACGAACCGCGCCATTTCCACCCCGCCCCGATCGGCGACGGCCCCTGTCGCGACCTGGATCGCCTCGTCGAGCGCATCCTCCCCCGCCTCGCGGAACGTCTCGTACCTGACCGGCACCGTGGTGATTCCGGGGCCATTGTCCAACGGTGCGCCGATCACGTACACCAGATGCAGCGGGGCATCGTGTAGCGCGGCCTCCACGGCCGCCCAGCGCACCGCGATACGTGCGGACTCCGACCCGTCCACCCCCACGACGACGGGCAGCGTGACATGTGACGTCATTTCTTCCTCATTTCGGTGACGATGCTCATACACAACGACATAGCCGGCTTTCGGACCCCGCATCGGCAAGGCGAACGGCGGGAGTCACCGGTCCGCCGCGCCTGCGGCTCCGGACGGCAACAGACCTCGCCGCACGATGACGACGGGTCCCTCCGCTCCGTGCAGGACTGCCTGGCTCACCGAGCCCAGCGTCATGCCCGCGAAGCCGCCGTTCCCGTGACTGCCTACAACCACCAACTGGGCCGCGCCGCTGGCCTCGGCCAACCATTTCCCAGGTCTGACCTCCGTGACGACGGGTCGCACCGTGACGTCGGGGAAGTCACGGTCGAATCCGGCGAGGCTGCCGGCCAACAGCGCGCTGGCTTCCTCATCCATATGAGCGCCCCATGTGAGGTGACCGTCACCGTTCCATGAATGCACGGCAACCAGGTCGGCGCCCCGCCATGATGCCTCGTCGAACGCGAGGTGTATCGCCTCGCCACTGCACGGAGACCCATCGACACCGACGACGACCGGACCCCCCGACCGATCCGGGCTGTCGGCGTCGGCTTCAGGGATGATCGCGACCGGGCAGTGCGCGTGGCGCGCGAGACTGGTGCTCACCGAACCGAGCACGGTTCGTTTGAACGCACCCAAGCCGCGAGTTCCCAACACGATCATGCGAGCGTGGTCGGAACGCTCGGTCAAAACCGGAATAGGTGATGGATCGAGGACGTACGTGTCGATGACCAGGCCACCAGTGCTCGCGGCGACCTCCTGCGCGATGCCTGCGGCGTCCGTGACCACTCGGTCGCCCGCCGAACGCATCGCGTCGAAGTCGGCCGGCGTGACCGACACGCCGGAGCCGCGGTCGAGCGGCAACGCTATCGCGTGCACCAGATGTAGCGGGGCGTGATGGCGAATCGCTTCCAGGGCAGCCCAGCGGACAGCCGTACCAGAAGCGGGCGAGCCGTCGACACCGACGACAAAAGGGGCGGTGGCGGACATGGTGATCACTCCTATGGGCTGCCGGGATGCACGACCATGACCGGGCAGTGGGCGTGCTGGACGAGGAAGCTGCTTGTGGATCCGAGCAGCAGGCTGGTGAAGCCGCCGCGCCCGCGGCTGCCGACGACGACCAGCTGGGCCGCGCGCGACAGTTCTGCCAAGCGGTCGGCAGGCCCGTCGAAATACAGTCGTGTCGTCACCACGACACCGGGGTACTTCTCCTGCCATCCCACGAGACGTTCACCGAGAATCGCGCAGGGGGATTCGTCGGATTCCGGGTTCGGCGCCGCGGCGGGCGCCAAGCCTGCGAAATGCCCGATGTGCACGTCACTCCACGTGTGCACTGCGATCAGCTCAACATGGCGCATCGAGGCTTCTTCGAATGCCGCGGCCAGAACGTCCGCACTGGAAAGGCTCCCGTCGACTCCGACGACGACCGGGCCGCCGCGGCGAATCCGCGATTCGTCGCAGGCGCCACGCACGACCACGACGACTCCTGGGGCGTGCCGGGTCACCGCGAGCAGTGTCGACCCGAAATGTGCTCCTGCCAAACGATTTCCGGAGGCACCCAATACCATCATGCATGCCGTCGCCGCGGCCCCGAGAAGCAGGCGACTCGGGTTGTCGCTGGAGACCTCTGTAGCGACGCGCAGTGCCGGATCGACGTCCAACGCGACGGCGCGTGCGGACTGCACCGTATGCGCGCCTCGGCGGCGCAAATTCTCGACAACCGACGGGATCAGCAGGTCATAGCTGCCGACCACTGCACGAGTCGCGTCGAGGTCGAGACCGTGCAGGATGCGCAGCTCTTGGCCGCGCTGCGCGGCTGTCTCGGCGGCCCAGTGGACCGCGAGGTAGCCCGCGTCGGAGCCGTCCACGCCGACCGCGATCGGCGCCTGCACGGATCGGTGAGCACCGTATGTGCTGTTGATCCTGGATATCGGCTTTCCAGGAAGTCCGCGAGACATGCCTATCTGCCGAGGGTAGGAAATCGCGTGACGCATGCACTGCTGCCGTAGGTCCCCGACCCGGGTGTCAAACGTCTCCACCCGCCCCGGCGCCGCGTCGACCGATCGTCAGGACAGCGGTACGAACCAGCGGAGCACCGAGCCGCCGCGCGGATCGCGGTCGATGGCGAACCCGCCGCCTGCCGCCGCCGCGCGTGCGGCGAGGTTGGCCAGCCCACTGCGCCGGGTCGCGTCCTCGGGGATGCCGACGCCGTTGTCGCTGACCTCGACGGTGACGTCGTCGCCCACTGTGACGGCGATGGCGATGGTAGTGGCCGCCGCGTGGCGCACCGCGTTGCTGACTGCCTCGCGCAGCACCGCCTCGACGTCGTCGGACAGCGGCGGGGCCAGCACGGTGACCGGGCCGGACAGCTGCACCGTGGTGCGTATACCGGAGTCGCCGATCATCTCCCCGATGATGTCGTGCAGGCGCTTGCGCAGGCTCGGACTGTCGACCCGCGCGCTGTGCAGGTCGAAGATGGAGTTGCGGATGTCCTGCACAATCGCCTGCAGGTCGTCGATCGTCTCCAACAACCGCGTCTTCACTTCCGGGTTGCGGGCGCGCTGGACCGTGCTCTGCAATGACAGGCCGGTGGCGAACAGCCGCTGGATGACGTGGTCGTGCAGGTCACGCGCGATACGGTCGCGGTCGGACAGCACGTCGAGTTCCCGCATCCGCCGCTGGTTGTCGGCCAACTGCAACGCCAACGCCGCCTGGTCGGCGAAGGCGGCCATCATCGCCAGAGCTTCCGCGTCGAATCCGCCGGCGCCCGCGCGTCGCAAGGTCGTCAGGACACCGAGCACCGTACTGCCCGCGCGCAGCGGAAGCACCAAAGCGGGACCGAATTCAAGCGGCAGGTCCCCGAGCGGGTTGAATGCCAGCCGGGTGACCGACACTTCCTCCCCGGAAATGAACACCGCTCCGGAATGGGACTCTCCGATCGGATTCGACGCCCGACCAGCTCGTCCGAGGACGTGCCCGCCGCGGCCACGACTACCAGTTCCGACAGCTCGTCACGCGGCGTGTCCGGATCGTCGGGCAACGCTAGGAACGTGCAGTTCGACCCGGTCAGGCTGAGTGCCCGTTCGGCCACCAGATGCAGCACCTCACCGGATTCGCCGCCCGCCAGCAATTCGGTTGCGACGTCTCGGGTGGCCTCCAGCCATTGCTGGCGGACCCGGGACTGCTCGTAGAGCCGGGCGTTCTCGATTGCGATGCCCGCGGCGGCCGCGAGTGCCTGCACCACGACCTCGTCGTCGTCGGTGAACTCCTGCCCGCCTGCCTTCTCGGTGAGATAAAGGTTGCCGAACACCTCGTCACGGACTTTCACCGGCACCCCAAGGAACGAACTCATCGGCGGATGGTGTTCGGGGAAGCCCACCGAAGATGGATGGGTCGACAGGTCCGCCAGTCGCAATGGTTTGGGTTGTTCGATCAATTGTCCGAGCACACCGTGGCCCCGCGGCAGGTCGCCGATCATCACTCGGGTCCGGTCGTCGATGCCCTCGTACACGAACTCGGCGAGCTGACTATGCGGCTCGTTGTTCTCCCGCACGCCCAACGCCCCGTAACGGGCATCGACGAGCTCGATGGCGGTGTGCACGATGGTGCGCAGGGTGTCATCGAGGTCGAGGCCCGCGGTGATCACCAGCATCGCCTCGATCAGGCGGTCCATCCGGTCGCGGACGTCGACGATCTGCTCGATCCGGTCCTGGACCTCGGTCAACAACTCCCGCAACCGCAGTTGGGACAGCGTCTCGATCAGAGGTCTCCGGTCGAAGGAGTCTGAACCGGAAGCCGTCGAACCCATGACCTGCATTGTCGCACGCGGACATGGCGTGCGGCAGCTGTCACGAGTTTTCGGGCTTCGGGTTGGCTTTGGTGGCCAGAACCGCAGCCTGGGTGCGGCGCTCGACGCCGAGTTTGGTGAGCAGCCGCGAGACATAGTTCTTGACGGTCTTCTCGGCCAAGTACATGCGTCCTGCTATCTGCCGGTTGGTCAGGCCTTCGCCGAGTAGGCCGAGCAACACGCGTTCCTGGTCGGTCAGCGCTGCCAGCGGCCCGGTCTTGGCTTCCGCCTCGGCTCGGAGCTTGCCCATCAGCGCGGCGGCGGCCCGGTTGTCCAGCAGGGATTTGCCTGCGCCGACCTCTCTGATGGCGCTGATCAGCTCGAGACCCCGGATATCCTTGACGACGTAGCCGCTCGCACCGGCCAGAATCGCGTCGAGCATGGCCTGCTCGTCGGTGAACGAGGTCAGAATCAGGCACTTCAGGTCCGGCAGGTTCGACAACAGCTCCCGACACAACTCGATGCCGTTGCCGTCGGGCAGCCGCACGTCGAGCACGGCGATGTCGGGACGCAGCGCGGGGATGCGCGCCGTCGCCTGGGCGTAGCTGCCCGCTTCGCCGATGACGTCGAGGTCGGACTCCGCATTGATCAGTTCGCTGATGCCACGTCGCACGATCTCGTGGTCGTCAACCAGAAATACCTTGACCATGATTTCAGCGTACGGCCCGGTCCTCCGCACCGCCCTGCGCATTCGGACCTGTTTCGGTGACCAAAGTCCCTTGACAGCCAGCCTTGTGTCCGAAGGTCCCGCTATCGGTAGGCAATTGGGCCCGGCGAGCCGGGTTCTGCGGTCCCAGCAGCGCCACAGCTGGGACGGAGGCTCTCTGAAAGCCCGCGCGACCTCCAGCGAACTGCGCGGCAAAGGGCGAATCGACGACCGCCTACGTCCTGCCCTTACAGCGGTTGTGGAATATGCGCCCACGGGGAACGAGCCCCCTGACGGGTGCGAGCTACCGCTGGGGCCGGGAGTGGGCAAGCCTGGAGCACAGCAAAAGAACCAGCTTTGAGGAGGAAGGACTTTGTCCACCCGGACTGCGGACTTGCGGCTCCATCCCGACAACGCGGAACCCAATAGCGTTGATCGCCAAGACGCTTCACGAATGCTCGCCGTGGCGCTTGGAACAGGGAACGCGGGCGCCGAAACCTCGGCAACGAGAGGAGCAATCATGTCCGGACCGGTCGCCGCAGTGCTGATCGCACTCATCTTCGCCTTCATGGTGGTGTTGAGTACCTATATCGGATCCCGAAACAAGAAGTGACCGCCAGTCTTCCGACATCCGGAACGACCCGTGAGGTGTACTGGAGACACTTCATGGGCCGTTGTGGCAAGCCCGGCATGGAGAGGTGATCGCCTTGGTCGCGGACCAGGTCGGCACGAACCCGGTAACGGTGGGCTTGACATCGTCCGACGCCGCCGCCCGGCTCGACCGCGACGGGCCGAACGACCTGCCCCGGCCTCGCCCGGTGCGCTGGTGGCGGCGCGTCGCGGTCCAGCTGCGAGATCCGCTCATCGTCGTACTGCTGGTCGCCGCGGCCCTGACGGTCGTCACCGGCGACTGGATGGACATGACGGTCATCATCCTGGTCATCGTGGTCAACACGACTGTCGGGGTGAGTCAGGAAGTCCGCGCCGACCACGCGATCTCCGCGCTGTCGCGGCTGACAGCACCGACCGCCCGACTCATCCGCGACGGAACCCAACGCCAAGCACCCGCCGCCGATGTCGTGGTCGGTGACCTGCTGGTGCTCGCCGAGGGCGACATCGTCGCCGCCGACGCGACTGTCGTGGACGCGGTGTCGCTCTTGGTCGACGAGTCCGCGTTGACTGGCGAGTCGGTGCCCGTCGACAAGGCTGCGTCCGCGGACTCGACGTTGTCCGCAGGCACTGTCGTGGTCCGTGGCCACGGCCGGGCGGTGGTGACCGCGACAGGCGCGTCCAGCGCCACCGGGCGAGTCGCCGAACTGCTCGACCGCGCGGTGGAGTCCACGCCGCTGCAGCGGCGCCTGGTGGTCGTCGGCAAGTTGCTCGCGGCGGTCACCGTTGCGCTGTGCGCGGGCGTGCTGGCGCTGGGCCTGGCCCGAGGCCAGCAGGCCGAATTGATGGTGATCACGGCGATCAGCCTGGCGGTCGCGGCCGTTCCCGAGTCTTTGCCGGCCGTGGTGACTCTGAGTCTGGCCTCCGGCGCCCGCAGGATGGCCGCCCGCCACGCCCTGATCCGTCGACTGCCCGCGGTCGAAACCCTGGGATCGGTGACCGTCTTGGCCACCGATAAGACCGGGACGTTGACCGAAGGTCGCATGGTCGTTCGACGGCTGTGGACGCCGATGGTGGAAGCCACCGTCACCGGCGCCGGGTACGGTCCCGGCGGCCAGGTCCTGACTCAGGGTCGCGCACTCGGCGCGGACGAACTCTCGGGGGCGACAGCCCTGCTCGCCGCAGCCGTTCTCTGCAATGACGCACGTCTGTCGCCGCCCGCCACGCCGGGCGGCGAATGGGTCGCGCTCGGAGACCCGACCGAAGCCGCAATCCTGGCGGCGGCAACGAAACTGGGCGTGGACCGCCACGCGGTTCACGCCCGGTTCCCCCGCACCGACGAGCGGCCGTTCGACAGCGACCGCAAGCGGATGACCACCGTTCACCGGCTCCCGCACGGAGGCTGTCGGATCATCACCAAGGGTGCTCCCGACATGATGCTGGACCAGCGCGTACTCATCGACGACCCGGCACTTCTCGGGCGCGCCGCCGAGCGGGCAGACCAACTCGCGCACGACGGGTTTCGGGTTTTGGCGGTCGCCCAGGCCGAGTCGGCGAATGAACCGGCGGCGCGCGAGAACCTCGAGCACGGTCTGCGCCTGCTCGGCTTGATCGCGATGCTCGACCCGCCGCGCAGTGCCGCCGCGGACACCATCGCCGCCTGCCGATACGCCGGGATCCGGCCTGTGCTCATCACCGGCGACCATCCGGGCACCGCCCATGCGATCGCCGTCCGGCTGGGCATCATCGACCCCGGCGAACAGGTGATCGATTGCCGAAATCTCCGAGGGCACGAGCTGAGCACCGGCGTCGTGTTCGCACGCGCCACCCCCCGCCAGAAACTCGACATCGTCGCCGCACTGCGCAAGGACGGCGAGGTCGTCGCGATGAATGGTGACGGCGTCAACGACGCGCCCGCGCTGCACCGTGCCGACATCGGGGTGGCCATGGGCGAGCGCGGCACCGAAGTCGCCCGCCAAGCGGCCGACGTCGTGTTGGCTGACGACAACCTCGACACCGTCGTCGCCGCGGTCGAGGAAGGCCGACGGATCTACGCCAACATCCGCCGGTTCCTGGTCTACGGCCTCTCGGGCGGGGCAGCGGAAGTCGCTGTCATGCTGATCGGACCGCTCCTCGGCATGCCGCTCCCACTGCTCCCGGCCCAAATTCTGTGGATCAACCTGCTCACCCACGGCCTGCCCGGCGTCGCCCTCGGCGGCGAACCGGCCGAACCCGGCACTATGCGCCGCGGGCCACGGCCGCCGACGCAGTCCATCCTCGGCGCAGGCCTGTGGCAACGCGTCCCACGCATCGCCGTCGTTCTGACCGCGGTCACACTCGGCGTCGGCGTCTGGGCGCACCAGACCGACCGCCCCTGGCAGAGCATGACCTTCTTCGCCTTGGGCGCCACCCAGCTCGGCGTCGCCGTTGGATCCCGGTCGCGCCCGAATTCATGGGCCAATCCGATGTTGCTCGCCGCTGTCGCCAGTGCCTTGTTGCTGCAACTGGCGGCGCTCTACGCGGCCCCGCTGCGGGAGCTCCTCGGCACCCAGCCGCTCAATGCCATCGACCTGCTCATCGTCGTCTGTCTTTCCACACTCGGTTACGCCGCCACCCGACTGGACCGCGTCCTGCACCCCGGCACGCCCGGCAGGTCGACGCCGCGTCCCCGAGCACACTCTCCGGAATGACCCGTGACGTGCGTTGGCCGCACGTCACGGGTCATTCCGGAGCGTTCGCAGTAGCGGCACCTGCCACGTGTCCCCCGCGGACAGGACGCGGTCGCTTCCTTCTACTCGCACGTGGATCGGTGGTGCGACGCACGGGTGCAGGATGAGCGTCGCGGTCTCGTGAGTGAGGCTGACGGTCAAGGGCTGACCGCGGTAGCTGAGGGTGAATTCGGCGCTCGGCAGTTCGTCGGGGAGCACTGGATGCAGCCACAGGATGTCGCCGCGCGTCTCGACGCCGCCGTAGCAGCGCACGACCATGTCGGCGGTCGCTGCCATCGCGCCGATATGAACGCCTTCGCGGGTGGCGCCGCCTTGGGTGTCGCCCAGGTCGGCGTCGAGCGCTTCAGTGAACAGCGACCACGATCCCGCGCGGGCACTGCGGGCGAGCACCCAGGCGTGCGCGACGCGGCTCAAGGTAGAGCCGTGGCTGGTGCGCGCCAGGTAGTACTCGACAGTGCGTGGGATCAGTTCCGGCGCTAGCGTGTAGCCGAGCCGGTCGAATACCTCCCGGAGTTCTTCGGCCGACAACAGGTAGAACAACATCAGGACATCGGGCTGCTTGGCGACCTTGTAGCGGTTGGTCGAGTCGCTTTCGGCGTGCAGTATGAGATCCAGACGGCCGATATTGCCGTAGCGGGATCTGTAGTCGGCCCAGTCGAATTCGGTCAGGTCCTCGTATCCGTCGAACTGGCTGATGATGCCGTCGGCATGGAACGGGACGCGCAGCCGCCTGCTGATGTGCTCCCAGCGTTCCAGTTCGTCCGGCTCGAGGCACACCCGGTTGCCCACCGGGCCGCGGTCGTGCCCAGTCAGCAGCTCGACAGTGTCGAGAGCGCGGCACAGGACCCACGCGGCCAACACGTTGGTGTAGGCGTTGTTGCGCAGCCCGGAGCCGGGCGCGTCGGGGGGGCCGTCGTGATACTCGTCCGGTCCCATGACGCCGCAGATGTCGAATCTGTCGGCGACCGGGTCGTGGACTGCCAGGGACGCGAACAGCCGAGCCACCTCGACGATCATGACCGCGCCGTAGTCGGCGAGGAAACCGAGGTCCGCGGTGGTTTGGTAGTACTGCCATACGCTGTAGGCCACCGCGAGCCCGACATGACGCTGGCGATGCGAATTGTCGGGCATCCACTGCCCGTTCCGGGTGTTGTACAGCAGGTCGGGCGTCTCCTCACGACCGTCGCTGCCGCTCTGCCACGGGAACATGGCGCCCGCAAGACCTTCGGCCTCGGCCGCCGTCCGCGCGGCGGCGAGGCGTCGGTAGCGGTAGAGCAGGAAGGCGCGAGTCAGTTCGGGCCGCCGCAGGGTCAGGACGGGGTAGACGAACAGTTCGTCCCAGAAGATGTGGCCGCGGTATCCCTCGCCGTGCAGACCGCGCGCCGGCAGGCCCGCGTCGAGATCGGGACTGGCGGTGGCCGTCGACTGCAGGACGTGGAAGATGTTCAGGTTCAGCGCGAGCCGCACCTGGTCGTCGGCGCCGAGACGGATTCCGAACCGGTCCCACAATCGCTCCCATGCCTGCGTCTGCGTCGCAAGAAGCGCCAAGAAGCGCGAGGCGGTGGCGATTCGGTCCCTTGCACTGGACCCTGCCGTCGACTGGGCGCGGTCGCGCGACGTCGTGATCGCGACGACCTTCTCCACTCTGACCGGCTGCCCGGCGGCGAGCGCCACCGTTAGTTCGTGCCCAGCGTCCACGGGGCCGGCGACCAGGCGACGTGCCGTGAGCGCGCCGGCGGGGAAAACGGCAGATCTAGCAGCCATGGCGATGGCAACCCTGGATTGGTTGGTGCTGGTCTCGTACAGGACGGTGTCGGGCCCCAAGGCGAGGGACCGTCCAGGATCCAGATGCAGACCGGCGAGGTCGCGGTCGGCGACCAGGTTGCGGTTGGCCACCCGCCCGTTGATCGTCGACCGGACAGTCGCCGCGCCGGACCAGTTTTCGGCTTCGACCGTGAGTTCGAGAGCACCGAGATGCGGTTCCGCCAACGAATGCAACTGTCTGTACGAGAGCCGAGTGACGCGTCCTGCGTCGTCGCGGTAGCGGCTGGTCCTGCTCAAAACGCCGCAGCGCATATCAAGACGCTGTTGATAGCTCAGCAATTCGGCAACTCCGGGCCGCAGCGGCGAGCCATCGACCGCGGCGACCGCCATGAATGTCCAGTCCGGAGCGTTCACCAGGTGCTCGGTCTCCACCTGTCCTCCGTCGATGGTGGTGGTCACCCGGTTGTAGACCCCGGCCAGATAGGCGCCGGGGTAGTGCGTACTGCCCGCAACAGCGCCCGGCATCACCCCGCGAGTCGCGGCATACCCGTTGCCGGTAGCGCACAACGCTTCCCGCGTTCCCTCTCGATCCGGCTCGAATGCGTCGTAGACCAGATTCCAGCCACCGGAGTCGGTCGTCGCACCTCCGCACCACGCTCGGGCGCGGCCGACGGCGCCGGACCGCATCGACAGCGACACGTCGGCGAGATCGGCGACCACCACGTCGGCCCCGGCCGCGGCCAGCTGCTCGCCCGTGTCCGTCCGGTCCACTCCGACGACAAGCCCGAATCCGCCTGCCGCCGCGGCGCGCACTCCCGCGGCCGCGTCCTCGATGACGACGGCGTCCGCAGGATCAACCCCCAAGCGGCACGCGGCTTCGACGAACATGGCGGGATCAGGCTTGCCTGCCAGCCTCCGCCGGAGCGCGTCCATTCCGTCCACCCGTACGGCGAACAGCGCCGAGATTCCGGCTGCGGCGAGGATCTCAGCGCTATTTCTGCTGGCGGTCACCAGCGCAAGGGGTACCCCGGCGGCGCTCAGTTCCTCGAGCAGATCCAGCGCGTCAGAGAACACGCGCACACCGTTGCGCGCCAGTTCGGCGGCGAACAGCTCCTGTTTGCGCGCCGCCAGTCCGTGAACCGTCGAACGGTCCGCGCCGTCACCCGGATTTCCTTCCTGCACTGCGATGCCGCGCGCGCCGAGCAACGACCGGATGCCGTCCTCGCGACTACGGCCGTCAACCCACTCGCGATACTCGCGGTCGACATCGAACGGTGCCTGTGTAGGACCGCCGAGGGCGGGCAGGGCCTGATCGAACACCGCCTTCCACGCGGCGGCGTGCACGCGAGCGGTGTCGGTGACGACGCCGTCCATATCGACGATGACGGCCTCGAGACCGCGGTCGATGCGCCCCACGGATTCGACTGTCCCTCGGCGCTCCGGCCGTGCATACGATTCGCTGCCGGTGCTCATCGGGACCTCTCGGTGGTTGTCGTGGACGTCCTATCACCCACTATGACCGACCGGGCCGCGATTCGGCACGGCCCACAGCCGCGGACGGTGCGTGCCGAAGCCGACACGATCGGGCCTCCATCGGCTTCATTGCCCGGCGTGCCTGGTCACCACATACGATCACCTCAATTCATTCTGTCCCGTCGACCGGCCCCGCAAGGACCGCGCCTGCGGTAGCGCCGCCGTCGATCACGAATTCCGATCCCGTGGAGAACGTCGCCTCGGCGACGATGAATCGCACCATGGCGGCGACCTCCTCGGGTTCGCCGAACCGCGGCAGCGGCTGGCCCGCGGCCATGCTCTCGTCGAGTCCGGCGGTCATCGGAGTGTGGATGGGCCCGGGATGGACCGAACAGACCCGAACGTTGTCGGGGCCGAGCTCGAGCGCCGCCGCCTTGGTGAGGCCGCGCAAGCCCCATTTACTCGCAACGTAACCGCCGATACTGGTGTAACCCATGAGCCCGGCCGTCGACGAGATGTTGACGATGACGCCGCCGCCCGCACCCCGCAGCCGCGGAGCGGCCTGGTGCATGCCGAGCCACGCGCCATAGAGATTGACGTCGATCACGTGGCGGAACATGGCGGGAGGCTCGGATTCGACGCTGCCGAAATCGAGGACCCCCGCGTTGTTGATCAGTACGGCAAGAGGCCCGTAGTCGGCTTCGGCATCGTCGAGGACGCGTCGCCAACCCTGTTCGTCCGTGACATCGAGGTGACGATACTCGACTGCACCGCCGACGCTTTCGGCCAGTTCGGCCCCGTCGTGGTCGAGCACGTCGGCGATCACGACTCCGATCTGCTCCTTGGCGAGAGCCCGAACGACGGCCGCGCCGATACCGCGCGCTCCGCCGGTGACAACGGCGCTTCGGTCGGTGAACACAGACATGACGATCCTTTCGACGAAAGTGTGGACCCGTAGAGCGTCGCGCGCCGGACGGCACCGAGGCGACTGCCGAAAGTCCCGTGCCCGCGAGAACTTCGGCTCCGTTTCCAGGCCCTGTGGCCCTACCCCGCCGGCAGGCTCCAGTGCGACGGTGGACCGTAGTGACCTACCAGCGAGAGAAGACACCATGGACAGCGGACTGCCCGACGCCGACACCGTTCGGACCGCCGTCGCCATGGCCGTGCTGGCCCCGTCGGTGCACAACACCCAGCCTTGGCGCTGGCGCATCGGCGACAGGTCGATCCACCTTTACACCGACCCCGCCCGCACACTGCCATACACCGACCCGGATCAGCGCGACCTGCTACTCAGCTGCGGACTCGCACTGCATCACCTGCGTATCGCGTTCGCTGCGCTCGGATGGTCTGCCGTTGTTCACCGACTGCCCAATCCGAAGGACCCCGACCACCTCGCTGCGATCGAGTTGGTGCCGCACCGGCCGACCGGCTCCGACGTCTCCCTGAGCGCGGCGATCGCGCAGCGCCGCACAGACCGGCGGCGATACAGCTCGTGGCCGGTCCCGCCGGGACACCTCGCACTGGTTCAAGAGCGCGCAGCGGCGCTCGGCGCCGTAGTCCGCCGAATCGAACCCGCGGTGTACGGCGACGTGGTCGACGCGATCCGCACCGCCGCGGACCGCCACGCGGCCGACCCTGATTACCGGCACGAACTCAGCATGTGGAGTGGCAAACACAGCAGCCCGGACGGCGTGCCTGCGCGCAACACACCACGGCGCAACCCCGCCGACGAGCTGCCCGGCCGTGAGTTCGTCGGCCCGGCGCTCGTCGACGGCACGCAATCGCCCGATGCCGCCGAACTGCTCGCTCTCGGCACCGCATCCGACGACCGCGGGTCCCGGCTGCGCGCAGGCGAAGCACTCAGCGCCGCGCTTCTGACCGCGACCAATATCGGCCTGGCGACCTGTGTCTTGACCGAACCGCTCGAAATACCACAGCTGCGCGCACGATTGCACGCCGATGCCCTCGACGACGGAATATTCCCGCAAGCTCTCATCCGCATCGGCTGGGCGCCCACCAGCGCCGCCCCGCTACCGGCAACTCCCCGGCGCGCCGTCGCCGACGTCCTCGACCCGTTCGTCGCGGAGGACTGACCTCCACCAGCGACCGGATCGGAAACGTCATCCGACACCGTTTGAGTCCGCACCGGAGCCCATCGGCCCTCGAGTTCGTGACAATCGGCAGCAGAACAGCGCCGACCCCTGCCATTACCGTGAAATCAGCAATAGTCGGCCGGCAGCACAGAACCGAGGCTCACCATGACATCCGTCAACCCTCCCGTCGTCGTCGGAGTCGACGGCTCCGAGTCCGCGGCGCGCGCTGTGCGCTGGGGGGCCGCGGAGGCGGCTGCCCACGGCAGCCCGCTCCACCTGGTGTTCGGGGTCGGGGAACCCGTGGATTTCGGCGCCGGCCTCGGCGTGCCGCCGATCGGCGACGACCTCTTTCGCCGCGAGGGCATCGAGGCCGTCGAGGCGGCAGGCAGACTCGCTGAGGAAACGGCCGCGTCGCTGTCCGCAGGGGACATCACGACCTCCGTTGTCGACGCTCCACCGATCCCTGCGCTCACCCAACTTTCCGGGCAAGCCCGCATGATTGTGGTCGGCACTCGCGGATTGGGCGCGTTCCGACGCGGTCTGCTCGGCTCGGTGAGCACCGCGGTAGCTCGCGAAGCGAGCTGCCCGGTTGCCGTGATTCCCGACGGGGAACTTCGTCGGTCGGGCCCTGTGGTCGTCGGGGTGGACGGATCGCCCGCCGACCAGGCCGCGGTCGACATCGCCTTCGACGAAGCGGCCCATCGAGAGGCTGAACTGATCGCACTTCACGCCGCCACCTGGATTGGCATGCAATCGAACTGGCAGATCCAAACCGAAGGCAGCGTATTGATCTCGGAGACGTTGGCAGGCCGACGCGAACGCTACCCCGAGGTCCGGACCCGCCGGATCGTCGTGGAGGAAGAGCCTGCCAAAGGCCTTCTGGCGGCCGCACACAACGCTCAGCTGGTAGTGGTCGGAACCCACAACCCGAGCCGGATCATCGAATGGCTCTGTGGTTCCACGGCACAGAACGTCATTCACCACGCAGATTGCCCGATCATCGTCGCCCAACCCGGCGAATGACCACGGCCGACTCGGCGCAGCGGTCCTCCCTGCGCGAAACACACAATCTCGCACCCGAAACTCGCGTTCACACCCGCAGCTGCGGGTGTGAACGCGAGTTTCGGGTGCGACGCTTGCGATACTGGTTATCACCGCTGTCGCCGCAAGCGGCGGACATGCCGGGCTTCTCGGATTCCGCGGCCGCGACGTCGGCGGTTGAGCCCGTTTCGCGGTTACCAACGCCGCCGAACAGGAGCTACGTGCGCACCGGTTCTTGCCAGACGCATTGAGTTTCGCGTGACATTTCCGGTGCGTCTGGCACGAAGGTGTGCGTTTCCGTGAAAACGATCACGGGGTGTCGGTGGTGATACGCAGGACTTCGGCCAAAGGGCGGCGGCGGGTGTGGGCCGATTGCGGGTTGGAGGCGGCGCCGACGCGGATGAGCACCTGCGGGGATTCCATTGAGCCGAGTAGGCCTGCGACCAGGTTTCGGGCGGTGGGCACTTCGGTGAGGTGGGTGAGAGCGCATGTGGCCAGGCCGCGGGCGGTGGCGGTAAGCAGCACCGCGGACAGCGCCTCGCCGCAGGCCAGCCACTGCGGGTGTGAGTCACGCGGTGTCGTGAGGGCAAGAACCCGGGAGTGGTCGGCGCGGATTTCGGGCCGACGCGGTGCGCGTTCGGTGGTCGGGAACGCACGCGACAAGCTTACCCGGGATCGTTCGGCCAGCGAGGGCAGGCTCTCGCGCGGCACGCCTTCCGGCTCGGTGGAATGTCCTGTCCACCATGAGAGTTCGGCTTGGTACATGTCGTCGTAGCTGCGTTCGGCAGCGCTCTGAGCGCTGGCTTGCGCGAGCATCGCGCGGCGTTCGGCCGGGATCTCGTGGACGGCCACACCATATGCCGCGGCCGCGACCTCGAAGGCGGCGCGGTGTCCGTTCCAGTCCGCTGGGTCGTCGAAAGGGAGCCGGTCGGTGCTGCGGCGGGAGATGGCCGCCGCGAGGTCGATGTCGATGTCGGCGGCATCGACGGAGTCGAGGGTCAGGCGTGCGAGGTGGGACGGGTGCTGCGGGTCGGGGAACCGCTCGACGCGCATCGGAAACCCGAGCGCCGCGAACGATACCTGGGCGTGGTGCAGCGCGGCGCCGCAGGAGATGATCATCTGCCTGCCGAACTGGTCGGTGAACGGCAGCATTCGGTCACCGTCGAAAAATAGGTCGACACTGTGGTTTTCGGTCGACCCGAGATGCGCGACCCACTTCCACGGCTGGCTGTTGTGCAGCGACGGCGCACGGCATGCGATGTCCAGCGCAGTCTCGACGATCTCTCCGGTCAGGGCATGCTCGGTCATGGTTGTTCCTCAGTTTCGGGGTCGGGGTCAGCTCGTGACCGATTCGATGGGATCGAGGACGTCGCGCAGTGGCCGTCGCGGCGTCGACGGAATCGGGCCCGCACCGGCAGGCGCCCAGCCGATCCGGAGTACCGCCATCGGAAACGCGCCGTCGCCGAGCACATCGCGGCGCACGGCGGCGCGGATGTCGGGCATCTCCAGGGGTTCGGTGATCAGGCAGCTCGCCAGCCCGATGTTGGCGGCGGTAAGCAGGGTCGCGCTGAGCGCCTCGCCTGCGCGTAATCGTGACAGCCGGTCGTCGGAGGCGGTGCCGAGGGCCAGCAGGGCCGCGCCGTCCGGGCCGCGGCCCGGGTCGCGCAGTACGGGTGCGGAGAAGTGGCGCGCCGGGAACTCGTCGCCGGCCCGGCCGAACGTGGCGTTGCGGGCGGGGACGCCGTCGGTCGCCGCGTGGCGCCCGCTCCAGGCGGCCAATTCACTGCGGTAAGCGGGACTGTTCAGGTGCGCCTGCGCAGCCGCGTGCAGCGCCCACGATAGCCTGGCGTGGGCGGGACCTGGTTCGATGCGGCGCAGCACCGAGCCATAACCCGCTGCGCGTTCGATGAGCAGCTGCATGTGTCCCGCAGGCAGTGGCCAGTCACCGTAGCGTCGGCGGTCGGTGCGCCTGCGTGGGATCGCTGCCGATAGCGCCACCTCGGACGCGGTGGGACGGTGCGTGACCAGTTCGATCGCGGCCAGGTGGTCCGGCTCGGCCGGATTCGGCAGCCGGTGCACCAGACTCGCCCAACCAAGCGCGGCGAACGCGACCCGTGCATGGTGCAGCGCCGCCCCGCAGCTGAGCAACAGTTCGCGCTGGTCCGGGTCGGCCGCTGACAGCTGCCGGGCGGTGTCGGCGTAGAGATGCACACTCTGGTCGCCCACTCGCCACCGCCAGGGCTGCGTGTTGTGAATCGAAGGCGCCCTTACCGCCAATGTGAGCGCGGCTTCGATGGTCGGCCAGTCCGGTCGCGACGACGCGGTGTACCGGTTCACGGCATTGCCTTTCGATCGTGTTCAATGCCCTTCACCCTCCTCCCTCGCGCCACGTCCGATTAGAGGCCGAGGACCCCAGTCCTCGTGACTTGCGTCCGTCATCGGCGTTCGCGTACCCCGCTGCGGCGCGGACGCGCGTAACCGATGCGCCTCCGCCGAAGGCGAAGTAACGCAGCCACAGGTACGGCGCGGCCAGACCGATCGTGAGAGCGGTGACCACCGCGCCCTTGCGGGTGAATTCCCAGAACGAAATCGGCGACCCCGACCGGGCCGCGATGCCGAGCATGACCACGTTCGCGCTCGCACCGACCGCGGTGAGGTTGCCCCCGAAATCCGCGCCCATCGCCAGCGACCACCACAGGGCCTGGCCATGCGACTCGCCGCCGATGTCGTCCGACAGGTCCACGACCAGCGGGCTCATCGTCGCCACAGGCATCACGGGATGGGCCGATAGACTCGAGCAGTGACCACAGCTTCGTCCATGCGCGCATGGCGAGCCGCCGAGCCCGGAGCGGCGAAGGGCCCGCGGCTGCGGTTGCACCGTGAACCGGTGCCGGATCCTCGGCCGGGCGAACTGCTGGTACGAGTTCTTGCGTGCGGTGTGTGCCGCACAGACCTGCACGTCGCCGACGGAGATCTCCCGATGCACCGTCCGGGGGTTGTTCCGGGGCATGAAGTCGTCGGCGAGGTGGTCGGCGCCGGGCACGGGACCCAGGCCGACATCGGCGTTCGGGTCGGGATCCCCTGGTTGCGCCATACCTGCGGGATGTGCGCCTGGTGCAGGCGCGGCGCGGAGAACCTCTGTGCGCGCTCCCGCTATACCGGCTGGGACCACGACGGCGGCTACGCGGACTACGCCACGGTGCCCGCCGACTTCGCACTCGCCCTGCCGACGGGATACACCGACGTCGAGATCGCACCGCTGCTGTGCGCCGGGATCATCGGCTACCGCGCGCTCCTGCGGGCCGACCTGCCCACCGACGGGGTGCTCGGCATCTATGGATTCGGCGGAAGCGCCCATATCACCGCACAGGTGGCGCTGATCCGCGGGCACCGGGTGCACGTCATGACCCGCGGCGCGCACGCGCGCGCCCTGGCGCAGTCACTCGGAGTGGCCTCGACCCAGGACGCAGCCGACCCGCCACCGGAGCCCTTGGATTCGGCGATCCTGTTCGCCCCGGTCGGCACCCTGGTGCCGACCGCGCTGGAGGCGCTCGCGCCCGGTGGCACCCTCGCGATAGCAGGCATCCACCTCACCGACATCCCGGAACTGAACTACCAGCGACACCTGTTTCGCGAGCGCCAAGTACGCAGCGTCACCGCCAATACCCGCGCCGACGCTCGTGAGTTCCTGAATTTCGCCGCCGCACAACGCATCAACGTCACCACACACCGGTATCCGCTCGCTCGAGCCGATGCCGCGCTGGATGATCTGGCAGCCGGACGCTTCGACGGGGCCGCCGTACTGGTGCCATGAATGTCCAGAACGACCCGTGACCTGCGTTGAGCACAAACCCACGGGTCGTTCTGGCCGACGGAGGTTCAGGATGGGGCCTTAGGGTGTGAGGTCTCAATCGCCGGGGGAACGGTCTCGGGAGGGGCGGTCGAGGTCGCTCCACTCGCGGTCCCAGCGGGCGTTGCGGCGGATGCCGCAGAGCGAGGCGGTGATCCAGACCAGGGCCGCCGCGGTGGTCCAGACCAGGGCCAGGAGCGCGACCGCGGCGCTGACGCCCTCGGCGGCCGCGGTGCGGGAGGTTCGCGGGGCGGTGGTGGGGCGACCGTCGGGGCCGAGCCACACCGGGACGGGGTCGCCGACTGCCGAGGTGGACTCGGCGCTGACTTCGGCGGTGCCGGAACGTCCGTTCTGCTGCCACCGGACCACCGCCTCGGACCGCGTGGGGTCCGCGCCCGCACCATCGATTGCGGTGGGCCGGGTCGGCTTATCCACGATAGTCGCGGTCACCGCGGTCTTGGCGGCGTCTTCGGCGCGGAGGTGTTCGGCAGCGACGGTGTACCGGATGGTACCGATCGAACACGCGACCGGGATCGCGACCAGGGCGACCAGCACCGCGAATATTCGCACCACGCCTTCGATCCGGTCCGAAGACCGATGTAGCGGATTGCGGTGCCACGGGCACAGTCGCCACAGGGTCACAGCCGTCGACGGGTATGTGGGCATCGGAAACCTCTTTTGTCCCTGGCAGTTTCACTCAGCATGGTCGAGAAGCTCAGTGCACCGGGACGGCCGAAAGTCACGATGTGCCGGGTCTTAGCGCCCGCATCCGGCGAGAACGGGGACAGACCTTGGGACGTCGGGACGAGGCCCTTCGCCCCTGACGAATGCCGCCGCGCCTGCGGTCTGCTGAGGTATGCCTGGAATCGTCACGCTCACCGTCAATCCCACCGTCGACCTGACGTTCGAGGTACCCGGACTGGTCTGCGAAGGCAAGAGCCGCGCTGTCCAGCGCAACGTGCAAGCGGGCGGCGGTGGCATCAACGTGGCCCGTTACGTGCAGCGCCTCGGGGCCGCGGCGATCGCCGTGCACACACGTGGCGCGGAGACGGGCGAGTGGCTGAACCGGCTGCTCGACACGGAGGGCATCCGCCACATCGGAGTCCCGGTAGCCGAACCTACGCGAGTGGGGGTAGTGGTGGACGACGTCGGCGCCGGACACAGCGTTCACATCGTGCCACCCGGACCCACGCTCACCGAGGTCGAGGGCGGACGCTGCATCGAGACGGTGTACGACGCGCTGGAGCCCGGCGGGTTCCTGGTCATCACAGGCAGCCTGCCGCCGGGCCTGCCCGACGACTATTTCACCGACCTGATCCGGCAGGCCAATGACCGCGAAGTGCGGGTGCTACACGACATCTGCGGCGAACCATTGCGAAAAGCACTGGGCGAACGGGCTTTCCTCGCGCGACTCGACCGAACCGCGGCATCCGGCCTTATCGACCGGCCGGTCGCGAGCTTCGCCGACGCCCACGCGGCGGCGCGGCGAGTACTCGATCTCGGCGGCGCGGACATCGCCGTGGCCACCGTGGGCCCGCTCGGCACCGTCTGCGTCACCCGCGACGTGGCCGTGCGTATCCCGGCCCCACCGCTGCCGCGCCCCGCCCGCAGCGTCACCTGCGCGGGCGACAGCCTCGTCGCAACCATCACAGTTCGCCTCGCCGCAGGCGACGACCCGGTCACCGCGTGCCGCCACGGCGTCGCCGCGGCCGCCGCCACAGTCATGCTCCCGGGCACCGGGTCCTTCCGCCTGCCCGACCTCGCCGCCCTCCTCCCCCACATCCAGCCCGAGCCCCTCCCCACGTGATCCCGACGCCGCACCCGAACCTCGCTCGTACACCCGACGCGTCGGGTGTACGAGCGAGGTTCGGGTGCGGCGGATCACGGGCGATCCCGATCGGCCAATGCGGCGTGCAACAGGACGCGCTGCTCGGCGGCGGCGACCGCGTGGCGGACCTGCGTCACTGCGGAGGGATCCACGGAGATGGACGTGATGCCCATGCGGACCAGGTGTTCGGCGTAGCCGGGCCGGGAGGTCGGGGCCTGCCCGCACAGCGAGGACGTCACCCCGTGCGCGCGGGCGGTCCGCACGATCGTCTCGATCGCGTCCAGCACCGCTGGGTCGGCTTCGTCGAAAACCTCAGCACACAGCCGTGAATCGCGGTCGACGCCGAGTATCAGCTGGGTGAGGTCGTTGCTGCCGATGGATACTCCGTCGATGCCGAGGCCGAAATACTGCGGCAGCCAATACATGACAGAGGGCACCTCGGCCATCACCCAGCGGTGCAGGCCGCGGGCCTGGCCCAGCGGGCTCGCGTCGACCAGTTCCAGGCAACGTTCCAGTTCCCACCCGGTCCGCACGAAAGGCAGCATCAGCGCGACGTTGGGGCTGCGATCGCGGGCGCGGGACAAAGCCGTCAGCTCGAGATTGAACATCTCGGGCTCGTGCACATAGCGGAAGCAGCCGCGGTAGCCGATCATCGGGTTGTCCTCGACCGGCTCGAACTCGCTTCCGCCGATGAGGCCACGAAATTCGTTGCTGCGCAGATCGGTTGCGCGGTAGACCACCGGTCGCGGGGCGAAGGCGGCCGCGATGCGGCCGATCGAGTCCGCCATCCGCTCCACGAACGCCGCCTGCTCGCCGCGGGCGATCAGATCCTTGGGATGCCTGCCACGCAGCGCGCGAGTGAGCATGAACTCCGCCCGCAGCAACCCGACGCCGTCCACCTCGCGCGCGGCAACGCTTTCGGCGACATCCGGCATCGCCAGATTCACATAGATCTTGGTCGCCGTCACCGGCGCAGCCGCAGCACGGTCCAGCCCGTTCGCCCCCGCGGGGTGGCTGCGGGCATGCTTGCCCGCGAAGACCGCGCCCGTGGTCCCGTCCACCGTCAGGGCCTGGCCATCCGCGATCACCGACGTCGCAGAGCGGGCGCCCACCACACAGGGCACGCCCAGTTCACGAGTGACGATCGCGGCGTGACAGGTCGCACCGCCGCTGTCGGTCACCACGCCCGCCGCGCGGCGCAGGGTCGGCACCCAGTCGGGCGTAGTCATGGTGGCCACCAGGATCTCGCCGTCGCGCAGCCGCGCGCCCTCCTGCGGACCGGACAGCACCCGCGCCACGCCGGTCGCCACGCCCGGCGACGCGGGCAAGCCGGTGACCAACGGCGTCCCGACGACCGGCTCGGCGGCGGGAACAGGCTTGGCGAGCGTGGTGATCGGGCGGGCCTGCACCAGCCAGCATCGGCGCTCCTCGTCGACTGCCCACTCGACATCCTGTGCCTTGCGGTGATGCTGTTCCACCGCGATGGCCAACTGCGCGATACCGAGAATCATGTCGTCGTCGAGCACCCGTTGGCCCGCGGCTTCAGCCACGGCGACACGCCGGTCGCCACCTTTTGCACCGGCGATAATCTGGAACTTCTGATTCCCACTGCGCGCCTGAATGATTCGCAGCTCGCCTTTCGACACCACGTAGTGGTCCGGTTCGACCGCGCCCGACACGACCACCTCGCCCTGCCCGCGGGCCGCTTCGATCACCACGCGGTCGGTTGCCCCGGTACTCGGGTCTGCGGTGAAGGCCACGCCGCTGCTCCGGGGCGCCACCATGCGCTGCACCACCACGGCCATGGCCGGGTCCTCCGTGAATCCGCGTTCGGCGCGGTAACTTTCGGCGCGTGGGCTGAACAGCGATGCCCAGCACCGCCGTACGGCCTCGACCACGGCGTCGGCCCCGGTGACGTTGGTGAAGCTGGCGTTCATCCCCGCGAAAGACGCGGACGCACCGTCCTCGCCGGTTGCCGACGAACGAACCGCTACCGGAACCGCGTCCTGCGCGACGCCGTCGTCGGAACTGTCGCCGAGCCCATGGTAGGCCGCGACGACAGCGTCACGCAGTTCGGCAGGCATGCCCGCCACCGCCACCGAGGACCGCATCCGGTCACAGCGCCTGGCCAACTCCTTGTCGTCGCCGACCGCGGCCAGCGCCTGGCGGTGCTCGGCGGCCAACTCGACATCGACCTCGCCGCGGCGCATCGCCTCCAGATACCCCGAACGCAAGACGACGAACCCGGGCGGCACCGGAAACCCGGCGAACGCCAACTCGCCGAGGTTCGCCCCCTTACCGCCCGCCTCTACCTCATCGGCAAGCCGCAGCGTCTCGAAACCCCGTACAGCATCGGCGAGTACGGCGTCGGCAGTGGGTTCCACAGTTGCAGTCATGATCCCCACGATCACCGCCCCGGGCGCACCCACTCCAGAGTCCAAGGCCCCCAACCCGGTGACCTTCGGCAACACACGCCTCCCGATCTGCAACCCGCGCACCAGAAAAGTCGGGCTGCCGACGGGCGTCGAGCGGCGCGAACAAGCGCCGCGATACACCCGTACCTCGCCCTTACACCCGCAGCTGCGGGTGTAAGGGCGAGGTACGGGTGTGGAGCCGGTCATCGGGACCGATGCGGCAGTATTACGCGTCCACGACGTCACGCCGCTTCGGGCGCCTTGGCGATGATGACCGGGCAGTGGGTGCGGTGCGCCACGGCCTGGCTGGTGGATCCGAAGATCAGCTCGGCGACCAGGCCGGGGTTGTGCGTGCCGACGACCACCAGCTGCGCCGTGTCCGAGGCCTCCACCAGGCGCTTGACCGGCGAGTTCTCCACCACTGTCCGCCGCATGCGCACCTCGGGGTAGCGCTCGCGGTAGCCGGCCATGCTCTCCGAGAGCAATGCATAGGCCTCGGTCCGCAGCGTGGCGGTGCTGAGGATCCCGTCCATCGTCCAGACATGCAGGACGACGAGTTCGGCGTCACGGTGCGAAGCTTCGTCGAACGCAATGGCCACGGCGGGCGAATCGGCCTCGGTACCGTCCACCCCGACGACCACGGCGCCGGCGGTGTGCTCGGCCTGGTCCGGAATAACCGCGACCGGGCAGTGCGCCCGGCGCGACACCGCGGTACTCACCGAGCCAAGCACTCCGCGCTTGACCGCGCCGAGCCCGCGCGTGCCGACCACGATCAGCCGTGCTTCGCGCGAGCGCTCCAGCAGCACGGTGGTGGGGTTGCCGCCGACCACGAACGCCGACACCTTCACTGCCGCTGCCTCTTCGGCCGACTTGGCGGCGTCGGCAATGGCCTCGTCGCCCGCTTTCCGGAACGTTTCATAGTCGATGGGCACCACGCCGAGACCGGGACCGTAGTCGAGAGGCGCACCGATCACATACACCAGATGCAGCGGCGCGCCGTGCGATGCGGCCTCGGCCGCGGCCCACCGCACCGCGGCGCGTGCCGACTCGGATCCGTCCACCCCAACGACGACAGGCGGGTTGACTTGTGTCGTCATTTCTTCCCTCAATTCGGTTGCGCTATCGCTTAACACCAAGCTAAGAGCAAGCTTTCAGCCGCGCTGCTGCCGATGGTCACCGGTCCCGGGGCCCAAAGGCACGAATCGATCGACCTCGGCTACCCTGCTGGACCCGACGCCGCGGTGCAGGTGCTGACCTGGGGGCGGCCGCGGACCAAGGTCCGGATAGTCCCCGACGGGGGCTACGTCACGTTCGAGATCACCGGCGCGGACAGCGCTTTCCCCTCCCACCTCGGACCGGCACGTCCCTAGAGCCGAATGTCGACTTCCGAGTGTCCGCGGACCCTAGTGACGGGCGAGGCGCGAGCGCAGCGTGGGAATATGACGTCTACACCGTGTCACCACAACGAACACACTGTCCTGGTGGTCTACGCCAGCGCGAGCGGCTCAACCGCCGAAATCGCGGAGTTCCTGGCCGAACAACTGCGCGCCCGCGGCCTGCACGTGCGGACCGCCATGGCGGCCGACGCACCGGACGCCGCACTGTTCGAGGTCGCCGTCCTCGGCAGCGCCGTCCACAACGGAGAGCTGCTCCCGGAGCTGAATACCTACATCGAACGCAATCGAGAAGCTTTGCGCCACCGGCCGGTATGGCTTTTCAGCGTCGGCATGGGCCCCGCGATGCGCGGCCCGATCGGCCGCAGGCTCAAGCGCATGGTGCCGCCCCAGATCGCCCGCGTCCGCGACGACGTCGCCGCCCTCGAATACCGCCCGCTCGCAGGCGTTTACCACGCTCCCACCAGCCTGCGGATGCGCCTGCTGCTGCGGCTGATCGGCACCCCCTACGGCGACCTACGCGAATGGGACGCCGTCTCCGCCTGGGCCGAGACGATCGCGGCCGGAGTGGACATCGCGCTGGAGCCCGCCCACCTCCCGGCCCGCACCACCAACTCCGATCTCGGCACACGTCTCGACATCGAGACCTACCGCCGATTCGCCGATCTCTTCGGCAAACCCTCCCGAACCTGACAGCGCCCTCCGGAACGACCCGTGGGTTGCGGCGGCCGCAACCCACGGGTCGTTCCGGAGGCTATTGGACCCGCGAGAGACCTAGGTCCTGGCAGAGCGGGCACCTTGGCTCTACCCCGCTTGACCGACAACGCGGTCGAATCGAAATGTCAACCGCACCTGCGAAAACCCGGAGTCGTCATGAGCCTCCTCCCCATGTACCGGCACACCCACGGACTGCTGCCCGACCCCTCGGACTGGTTCCCCGGATTCCCCTCGACCATGAATCTGCGCCCACTGTTCGACACGCACCTGATCAAGGTGGAAGACGAACTCGCAGACGAAAAATACATCCTGCGGGCCGAGCTCCCCGGACTCGACTCGGCCAAGGACATCACCGTCATCGTCAACGGGGGCCTGCTCACCGTCAAAGCCGAGCGCACCGAGAAGCGGGAGACCAAGGGCCGGTCGGAATTCAGCTACGGCTCGTTCCTGCGGACCATCTCGCTGCCCGCGGGCGCCGACGAGAACGCCATCGACGCCCAGTACGACAACGGCATCCTCACCGTCACCGTTCCGGTGGCGCCGACCAAGTCAACCGAGAAGACCATCGAAGTCACCTCGGCCAACTGACCTCCGGCGGCCGGCCCGGGCGCGTCCGCGTTCCGGGCCGGTCGTCTGCTCACCTATGGGGATTTCCGCCATGCCTACCTTTCGCTCACACCGCCGCACCGCCGACCTGGTGGTCGCCGGGACCGCGGTCGTGGTGTCGGCGGCGGTGATACTGCAGATCGACGCGCCGTGGCTGCGATGGTGCGATGGCCGGCTGTTCGAGCTGCTCAACCGTCTACCCGACGACTGGTATCGGGTGATGTGGGCCGCGCAGCTGCCCGGTGTGCTGGGCGCGCCGCTCCTGGTAGCGGTCGTGGTGATGTGGTGGCGGTTTCGGCTCGCGCTGGGACTGGCGGCACTCGTTCCGATGAAGTTGGTCGTCGAGTACGACGTCCTGAAAACCGTAGTGCACCAACAGCGCCCGGGCGCCGTCATGCCCGGGGCGATAGTGCGGAACGTGCCCGCCGCCGGCCAGGCGTTCCCGTCCGGACACGCCGTGATTCTCTTCGGCATGGCCATGCTCGCAAGCCCCTATCTCGGCAGGCACGGAAATGCGGTCGTGC
>JABFVX010000522.1 GCA_013362555.1 Mycobacteriaceae bacterium | reverse complement strand
CACGAAGGCGACGGAGGCGGACGCGATCGCCTACGTGCTGTTCTCCTCCGGGTCCACCGGTGAGCCCAAGGGCGTCGAGGTCAGCCACCGCGCCGCGGCCAACACAGTCGACGCCATCGCGGCGCATTTCGGGCTCGGCGCCGACGACCACACGATCGGGCTGTCCGCGCTGGAGTTCGACCTTTCGGTGTTCGACATCTTCGCTCCGCTCGGCCTCGGCGGCACGCTGGTCGCGGTCGACGCCGCGGAAGACCGCGACGCCGCCGCGTGGTCGCGGTTGATCGCGGAAACCGGCGTGACCGTGGTGAACTGCGCCCCGGGCCTGGTCACCATGCTGCTCGACACCGCCTCCGCCGCACAGCTGCGCTCCGTGCGGGTCGTCCTCACCGGCGGCGACCGGGTGAAAGCCCGAGCGGGACAGCGCCTGCGGGAACTGGTCCCCGGGGTGCGCTTCGCGGGCTTGGGCGGCACCACCGAAACCGCCATCCACTCCACGATCTGCGAAGTCGCCGACAGCTTTCCCGCGACGTGGACGAACGTGCCTTACGGTGTCCCGATGGCGAATGTCCGCTGCCGCGTGGTGAATTCGCGTGGCGAGGACTGCCCGGACTGGGTGGCGGGCGAACTGTGGATCGGCGGGGCGGGGGTGGCCCGCGGCTACCGGGGCGACCCGGAACGCACCTCCGACCGCTTCGTCGAGGCCGACGGCGTCCGCTGGTATCGGACCGGCGACCTGGCGCGATACCTGCCCGACGGCACGTTGGATTTCCTGGGTCGCGCCGATCACCAGGTCAAGGTGCGTGGCTTCCGGGTGGAGCTGGGCGAGGTGGAGTCGGCGCTCGCGGCGCAGCCCGGCGTCACCGAAGCCGTCGCGCTGGTCACCGCATCCGGGCGACTGGCCGCGGTCGCCGCGGCGGAGCCGTCCGCGGACGCGGACGCGGTGCTCTCAGGCCTGCATGATCTGTTGCCCGCGTACATGATTCCGGAAATTCTGGAGCTGGCGCCCGCGATCGCACTGACCGCCAACGGCAAGCTCGACCGCGCCGCGGTAGCCCGCACGCTCGCCGCGGGCGACGACTCGGCCCGCGACGCCTACGTTGCTCCGCAGACCCCCCTGGAAGCCGCGGTGTGCTACATCGCCGCGCAGGTACTCGGCATCGAGCGGCTCGGCGTGGCGACGGACTTCTTCGACGCGGGCGGGAACTCCATTCTCGCCACGACGCTCACCGCGAAACTGCGCGGACTGCTCGGGTCCGAGTCCTTCGGCGTGACCGGAGTGCTCGAGGGCCGGACGGTGCGCGGCATCAGCGCGGCCTTGCTGGCCGGGGAGCCCGCGCCGGACCGGCTGGACCAGGTGGCGCGCATTCTGCTGGAGCTGGCCGAGGTGTCCGTGCCTGCGGAGGCGGTGGCCGCGCGATGAAGTCGCTGGAAGACCTCCAGGAGGCCATGCGCGCCCGGCTGGCCCAGGAGGGGTTGGCGGCGACGCCCGCCGTCGCGGCGCGGCGCGACCCGACCCGCGCGGCCCTGTCGTTCGGCCAGCGCTACGTCTGGGCGCATCAGCAGATCGCCCCCGACAGCGCCGCCTACAACCTCTGTCTCGCTCTGTGTTTCGACGGCGACGTGGACGACGCCGCGCTGCGCCGCGCCTTCGCGGCGCTGGCGGTGCGACACGAGGTGCTGCGCACCACGTACCACAACGACGAGCAGGGGGAGCCGTACCAGCGCATCCACCTGGACCTGCCGCCGCGGATGGCCGCCGTCGACCTCACGGCGCTCGATCCGGCCGTGGCCGACCGGAGACTGGCCGAGCTGGCCGCGACCGCCGCGCGCGAAACCTTCGACCTGTCGTCGGAATCGTCGCTGCGCGTCGCCTTTGTCCGCACCCGGCCGGACCGGCTGGTCGCGGTGCTGGTGATCCAGCACATCGCCTGGGACGGCATGACCCTGCCCGCTCTGTCGCGCGACGTCGAGAACTTCTACCGGCAGGCCCGCGCGGGCGAGATCGCGGTGGAGCCGCTGCGGCGCAATGTCGCCGATTTCGCCGAATGGGAGCAGGACCGCTACCGCAACGCCGACCACAGCGCCGCGGTCCGGTTCTGGGCCGAGCAGTTCGACGGCGAGGTGCCCGAACTCCAGCTGCCGTACGACCGGCGCCCGGTCGCCGCGACCGAGCGCGGCGCTCGACTCGACCGCCCGCTGGGGGAGCGGGCCGACGCGAACCTGCGCCAGTTGTCGGCCGAGCTGCGCAGCACCCCGTTCGCGGTGTTCCTGGCCGCCTACTACCTCGCCCTGCGCATCGCGACCGGCCAGCGTGACATCGTGGTCGGCACCACCGTGGCCAATCGCGAAGAGTCCGGTCAGGAGCTGCTGATCGGCAACCTGTCCAACATGATTCCGCTGCCCTTGACCGGCTCGGGCGCGCACAGCTTCGCCGATCTGGTCGACCAGGTGCGCACGACCACGACGGAAGCCTTCCGGCACAAGCACTTCCCGCAGGAGGGCATCGTCCGGGCGGTGAATGAGGCCACCGGCCACGTCGGTTCGCGGCTGTTCGACACGATGGTGCTGTTCCTACAGCAGAAGATCGACGGCCCGCAGCTGCCGGGCGCGCACACCAGCTGGGAGCTCGTCGACAACGGCGGCGCGCTGCTGCCGCTGGTGGTCGAGACCTTCATGCACGCCGACCGCACCGACGTCCAGATCACCTACCGGACCGACCTGTTCGACCCGGCGACGGTCGAGCGGCTGCACGAGTACATCGACCAGGTGCTCTCGGCCGCCGCACCGGGCGCCCCGCTCGCCGAGCTGGAGCGGCTGTCCGATTCCGACCGCGCCCGGCTGGCCGAATGGTCCTACGGCGAGCGCGCGGCCGTCGTCGCCGAGACGGTCGACGCCATGATCCGCGACTCCGCCCGGGACCATCCGGGCCGGGTCGCGGTGGTGTTCGAGGACACCGAGATCGGCTACGCCGAATTCGATTCCCGCGTCAACGCGCTCACCCGCATGCTGCTCGCCCGCGGCGTGCGCAACGGCGATCACGTCGGCGTGTACGCCGAGCGCAGCGAACGGCTGCCGATCGTGTTCGCGGCGGTACTGCGGGCGGGTGCGGTCTACGTCCCCGTCGACCCCGCCTTCCCGGCCGACCGCATCGAGTACCTTCTCGGCGACTCCGCACCGGCGCTGGTGGTCGCCGCGGTGTCGCCGCAGCGCCGGTTCCCGGCCGAAATCCCGGTTCCCGTCCTCGATCTGCGCGATCCGGCCGTCGCGGCGGAATGGGCGCAGAGCGACGGCGCCCCGGTGCGCGGCGCGGAGCTCAGCCGGGCCATCCACCCCGAGGACGCGGCGTCCCTGCTCTACACCTCAGGCACCACCGGCCGCCCGAAAGGCGTGGTGATCCACCACCGCGCCATCGTGAACCACGTGCAGTGGATGCGCGACTACCTCGGTTTCGGCGTCGAGCGGATCCTGCAGAAGGCGCCGATCGGCTTCGATGTGTCGGTGTTCGAACTGGTCAACGCCTTGTGCACCGGCTCGGCGACGGTGCTGCCGCACCCGGACTGGTGGCAGGCCGACGTGGCCGCGCTCACCGAGATCATCGAGCGCCACCAGGTGACGCAGCTGTCGCTGGTGCCGAGTGTGACCCGGGCCTTCCTCGACGCCGGTCCCGACCCGGATCGGCTGCGGTCGATGCGCTACGTCTACCTCGGCGGCGAATCGGTGCCGCCCGCCCTGGTGGCGGAGGCGAGCAGGGTGTTCGGGGGCACTGTGCTGGGGCTCTACGGGCCCACCGAAGCCGCCATGGACTTGACCCACGAGGATTTCGCGGGAACCGACGCGGGCGGCGAGGAGATCCGCGCCGCGCTGATCGGTGCGCCGGAATGGAATTCGTGGGTGTTCGTGCTCGACGCGCAGCTGCGGCAGGTGCCGCCGGGCGTGACCGGCGAGCTGTACCTGGGCGGCGTGCAGCTCGCTCGGGGCTACCACCGTCGCGCCGGGCTCACTGCGGGCGCCTTCGTCGCGTGCCCGTTCGCGCCGGAATCCGGTGCGCGCATGTACCGCACCGGCGACATCGTGCGCTGGAACTCGCGCGGCAGGCTCGAATACCTCGGCCGCGTCGACGATCAGGTGAAGATTCGCGGTCACCGGATCGAGCTCGGCGAGATCGGGACCACGCTGCGCAGCCTGCCCGGCATCGGCTCCGCCGCGGCGGTCGCGGTGACGCGCGGCCACGACCGCGTGCTCGTCGGCTACTACGTGGCCGAGCCCGGCTCGACATCCGCAGTGGGTTCGGAAACCGATGCGGCCGAGCGGATTCGGGCGGAGTTGGCACAGCGGCTGCCCGGGTACATGGTTCCGCAGGCGCTGGTGCGCATGGCCGCGCTGCCGCTGACCGCCAACGGCAAGCTGGACCGCCGAGCGTTGCCCGAGCCGGACCTGGGCGCAGGGCGCGGCCGCGCCCTGCGCGACGGCGCCGAGCAGATCGCGGCCGAGGTGATGCGCCAGGTGCTCGACCTCGGCCCCGGGCTCGAACTGGCCGCGGACGACGACTTCCTCGCCCTGGGCGGGGACTCCATCACGGCCATCCGCATGGCGTCCGCGCTGAGGAAGCGCGGCTTGGCCATCACGACCAGCGCGCTGTTCGAGGCGCGCACCGTGGCCGCCATCGCGGCCGCGGCCGAGCCGATCCGCGACGCCGGCGCACCCGCCTTGATCGCCCCCGGCGCCGACACGGGATGGATTCCGCTCAATCCGATCGCGGCGATGCTCGTCGAGAGCATCAGCGCCTACGACGGATACAGCCAGGCCACCGCCGTGGTGACGCCCGCCGACTGCACGGCGGACCGCCTCGCGACCGCGGTGGCGGCCCTCGTGGAGCGCCATCCGCTGCTGCGGGCCCGAATCGGCCGCGGGCCGGACGGCGCACCGGCCTACTACGTCCCCGCCGCAGGCGAGCCGCGGCTCCCGGTGGATCTGGTGGAAGTCGACGTCGCCGCAGACACGTGGGCCGCCGATGCGCCCGCGCTGTTGCAGGACCACCTGCACAAGGTCGGCGCGACGCTGGACCCGGCGGCGGGGCGCATGGTCGGCGCGGTCTGGGCCCGCACCGCCGACCGTGCCACCGGCCGGCTGTTGTTGGTCGTGCACCACTTGGCGGTGGACGGCGTGTCCTGGCGAATCCTGCACGACGATCTGCGCCAGCTCTGGCACGAGGGGTCCCTCGCGCCGGAAACCGGCACGACGGTCCAGACCTGGAACGCCAACCTGGTGCACTACGCGGGCAGCCCGGCGGTCGCCGCGCAACTGCCGCACTGGCGGACCGCGGCACAGGCCGCGGACCCGCTGCTGGGTCGGCGCGCGCTCGACCCGCACCGCGATACCGTCGCCACGCTCAGCGAGGTCACCGCCGAACTGGACGCCGCCGACACCCAGCTGCTCATGACCGCGGGCGCACAGGCTTTCGGCTGCGACTTCCTCGACGTCCAAGTCGCGGCGCTGGCAGTGGCGGTGCACCGCTACCGCCGGTCCCGCGCCTGCGACGCGGAAGGCGTGTCGCTCACGATGGAACGCCACGGTCGCGTCGAAACGCTGTTCGCCGGAGCCGATCTCGCGTCCGCCGTCGGCTGGTTCACCAGCGCCTACCCGGTGGCGCTGAAGGTGCTGCGCGGCGGCCTGCCGGACGTCGAGCACGCGGTGAAGGCGGTGAAGGAGCAACTGCTCGCGGTCCCGGAGTCCGGCATCGGCTGGGGCCTGCTGCGCTGGCTGGACGGCCCGGCCCGCGGCGAGCTGGCGGCCCGCCCCGCGCCGCAGCTCAGCTTCAACTACATGGGCCGCTTCGCCGTCGCCGCGAGCGCCGAACCCTGGGACGCGGCCCCGGAATTCGGGTACCTGGGCGGGCATGCGGACCCGGCGATGCCGGTCGCCGCGGTCCTCGACGTGAACACCGTGACGCTGACTGACGCGGACAGCGCGCGCCTGCACGGCTCCTTCCGGTTCCCGGCGGGCGTGCTGAGCGACGGCGACGTGCGCGAGCTTGCGGGCCTGTGGACGGCCGAGCTGCGCGAGCTGGCCGCGGCCGTGCGCGAGAACCCGGCTCGCCGACTCACGCCGAGCGATGTGCTGGCCCACGATGTCACCCAGCTCGACCTGGATCGCTGGGAGACGCTGTTCGGGCGTTTCGCCGACGTGCACCCGCTCGCCCCGATGCAGGCCGGGCTGTACTTCACCGCGCTGAGCGCGGGCGGCAAGGATTTCTACAACGTGCAGACCATGATCGCCGTGCGCGGCGCCCTGGAGCTGCCGCGGCTGACCGCGTCGCTGAACGCCGTGTTCAACCGCTATCCGAATCTGCGCGTGGCCATTTCGGTCTCCTACACCGGCCAGCCGTACGCCGTCGTCGGCGAGCACATCGACGTCCCGGTGCGCGCGGTCGACCTGACCGGCGCCGCGGACGCCGACCGGCGGCTGCGCGAGTATCTCGACGCCGACCAGGCCGAACAGTTCGATCTGGCGCGCGGCCCGCTCACCCGCGCCACCGTCGTGCACCTGCCCGGCGAGGTGCACATGCTGGTGCTGACCGCCCACCACATGATCACCGACGGCTGGTCCGGCCAGCTGCTGCCGCGAGAGATCTTCGCCCACTACGCCACGGACGGCGCGGCCCAGCCGCTCGGCGACCCGAGCGCGTTTGCACGGTTCCTGCACCTGACCCACCAGCGCGAGCAGGCCACCGAGGCGGCCTGGGCAGGGTATCTGGAGGGGGTGCGCCCGTGTCTGGTCGCGCCGAACCGGGCCTCGGACGGCGGCGGCGTGCCGACGGGCCTGGCCGCCGCCATCGAGCCCGAGGTGGTGGGCAGGCTCAGTGCGCTGGCATCCGAGGTGGGGACCACCTTCAGTGTGGTCTGCCAGCTGGCCTGGGCGAACGTCCTGCGCTATGTCACCGGCGCGCAGACCGCGGTGTTCGGCGAGGTGGTCGCGGGCCGTCCGGCCGACCTGGACGGGGTCGACAACGCGATCGGCTGCTTCGCCAACACCATCCCGGTTGCGGTCGGACTGCGCGGCGAGGCGAGCTGGCGCGACCACCTCGCCGAAATACAGCGCAGGCGAATCGAACTCATGGAGTTCCAGCAGTACCGGCTGACCTCGGCCATCCGGTCGTCCAGGGCGCGCAGGCTCTTCGACAGCATGTTCGTGTTCCAGTCGTACCCGCCCGGTCGGGACGAACTGAAAGCGCTGCTGGCGCAAGCGAATTTGGAGCTGGACGCATTCGAAGGCGGCGGCGCGACCGACAACGCGCTGCTGGTCATGATCTTCCCGGCGAACTCGCTGCTGCCCACCGACGGCGTGCAGGCGGTGATCTTCTACGCGGAGGATTGCTTCGACGGCGCCGAGGCCGCCGTCGTCGAGGACGCCTTCCACGCCACCCTGCGCGCCATCGCCGCCGCGCCGGACGAGCGGCTCGACGACGCCGCGATCATCGGCGACGACGACCACGGCCTGCTCGTGATGCGGCGGATGTGGCAATGAACGGCCGGGCACGCAACGCCGGGACAGGAAATACAGAACGTCCGCGAACAGGAGTGAACGACCAATGAGCAGCACAATCGGGTGGATGCGGAAATTCCACCGGCCACGCGCGGCCGACAACCCGCCGCTGGTCATCTGCCCGCACGCGGGCGGCGGCGCCTCCACCTATCGGCCTTTCTCGAAAGCGTTGAGCGAGAGTTTCGACGTCGCGGTGTTCCAATACCCAGGCCGCCAGGACCGCGCGCGCGAGACCGCGCTGCGCAGTGTCACCGAGATCGCGGCGGGAGCCTTCGCGGAGTTCGAGCGCTCCCCGCTGAACCAGGGTGTCCCGGTGACTGTCTTCGGGCACAGCATGGGCTCGGTCGTGGCGTTCGAATTCACCCGCTTGGCCGAGGCCGCCGGGATCCCGGTGCGGCTGCTGGCCGTCTCCGGAGCGGTCGCGCCGTGGCGCGTGGTCGACATGCCTTCGCACCCCACCGAGGACGAGGCGCTGCTCGACCATGTCGGCGGGTTGCAGGGCACCGGCGCCGACGTGCTGGCCAACCGCGAACTCATGCGCATGGCGCTGCCCGCGCTGAAGGCCGACTACGCGGCGTTCGACGCCTACATATGCCCGAAAGACGTCGTGGTGGACGCGCCGCTGCACGCGATGGGCGGCGAGGACGACGAGTTCGTCACGTTCGGCGACCTGTACGGCTGGCAGCAGCACGCCACCAACGAGATTCAGGTGACGATGTTCGACGGCGGCCATTTCTATCTGCACGACCAGGTGGACGCGGTCTCGGAAACCATTTCCGCACAGCCTGTTCGACAGCCGGTGTCGCGATGAGCGGGCGGGAGCACGATCCGATCGTCGTCACCGGCATGGCCGTCGAGGCCCCCGGCGGCGTCGACACGCTTGCGGGCTACTGGGCCGCCCTGTCCGAATCGCGGGACCTGCTCGGCCCGTTCCCGCGCGACCGGGGCTGGCCCCTGGAGCGGATGTTCGCGCTGGCCGAGACCGAGGGCTGGGGCGTGGTCCGGGACTCGGGCGGATTCCTCGACGGAGCGGCTGATTTCGACGCGCAGTTCTTCGGCATCACCCCGCGCGAGGCGGTGGCCATGGACCCGCAGCAGCGGGTGGCGCTGCGGGTGGCGTGGCGTGCCCTGGAGAACGCGGGCATCAACCCGGCCGATCTCGGCGACGGCGACGACATCGGCTGCTACATGGGCGCGTCGTTCACCGAGTACGGCCCGCGCGGCGCCGAGGTGAACGAGTTCACCGGCTATCGGGCCGTCGGAGCGGCCCTCGGCGCGGTGCCGGGGCGGATCTCCAACTGCCTCGGCCTCGGCGGTCCTTCGGTCCTGGTTGATGTGGCGTGCGCGTCGTCGCTGGCCGCGGTGCATCTGGCCGCGTCGGCGATCCGCAACGGCGAATGCGAGTGGGCGCTGGCCGGGGCGACTTGTGTGTTGGGTTCGCCCGCAGGCTTTTTCGAGTTCTCGAAGAATAACGCGCTCGCCGCCGACGGACAGTGCAAGCCGTACTCGGAGCACGCGCTCGGCACCGTGTGGGGCGAGGGCGCGGGAGTCGTCGTGCTGGAACGCGAATCGCGAGCCGAGACACTGGGCCACCGGATCTACGGCACACTGCTCGGGTCCCGGATCAACCACAACGGCAAGGGCGCCCCGATCGCGGTGCCGAGCGCGCGGGCGCAGGAGAAACTCATCCGCGCCACCGTGGCCGCGGCGGGCATCGACCCCGAGCTGGTCGACCTCATCGAGGGTCACGGCACCGGCACGGCCGTCGGCGACCCGCTCGAACTGACTGCGCTGCAGAACGTCTACGGCGTCCCCCGGGCCGACGGGAGTAGCCCGCTGCTGGGTTCGGTGAAGTCCAATCTCGGGCACGCGCAGGCGGCCGCGGGCATGCTCGGGCTGATCAAGGCGTTGCTGTGCGGAATGCACGGCCAGATCGCGCCGACCCGCTACGCCGACACTCCGACCACCCGAATCGATTGGGACGCAGGCAGTCTGCGACTGGCGGACAAGCTGAGCGACTGGACTCCGCGGGCAGGTCTGCGGTACGCCGCGGTGTCGTCCTTCGGCGTCAGCGGCACCAATGCCCACGCCCTGCTGGCAATGCCCGCGCTGGAAGAGGAAACCTATGCCTGACTACCGCATGCCCGACGGAAGCACTCCCGTCCTGCTGTCCGCCGACAGCGCGGACGCGCTGCGCCGCGAAGCTGCCGCGCTGGCGGCCTACCTGGTCGAACGGCCGCGCCTCACCCCGGATGCGGTGGCGGACATGCTGTTGCGCACGCGCGGTCCGCGCAGGTTCCGCGCGCTGGCGATGGTCAGCGACATCGACCAGCTCCTCGATGCCTTGCGGGCCGTCGCGGACGGACGTCCGCACCCGGCGGTGGCGACCGGCGCCGGGGCCGCGGCGCGGCGAATCGCCTATGTGTTCCCCGGCCAGGGGAGTCAGCGTCCCGGAATGGGCCTTCTGTACTACCGGCACTCGCCTGCCTTCCGGGCCGCGGTCGAAGAATGCGACGCGATGTTCCGGAAACTGCACGACATCTCGCCGCTGAGGTACCTGGTGCACGAGGACGGGCAGGCCCGCGAGGGCGTCGAGATCGTGCAGCCTGCGCTGTTCATGCAGATGCTGGGTCTGGCGGCGATGTGGCGCGCGGTCGGCGTCGAACCGGACGTCACCATCGGACACAGCCAGGGGGAGATCGCGGCGGCGGTTGCGTCGGGTGCCATCTCGCTTGCCGACGGCGTCCAGGTCGTCGCGGTGCGGGCCAGGATTGTCAGTGAGACCGAACTCGAGCACGGCTGGGACCGGCACTGGGCGATGGCGGTGCTCGGCGTGGACCGCGACGAATGCGAGGCGCTGCTCGCCCGCAATTCCGGGTGGGCTGAGCTCGCGGTGGTCAATTCTGCCCACATTCTGGCCATTTCCGGTGAACGCACAGCGATTTCCGAGCTGGTGGCCCAGGTGAACGCGCAAGGCAAGTTCGCCAAGGAGATTCGCGTCGAATATCCGGCGCACACCTCGTTCGTGAGCAAATATCGGGGCGTGCTGGAGGTGGAGCTGGGCGACACCCTCGAGAACCCGGAGTTCAACGACACCGAGATTCCCTGCCTGGGAGGGACGCTCGGCGACGCCATCACGCCGGATGTCTCCTGCGCAGAATACTGGTACTGGAACCTGCGCAACCGGGTTCGCTTCGATCTGGCGGTGGCCGCCGCGGCGGCTCGCGAGGTGGATGTATTCGTGGAGATAGCCGACCATCCCGCGCTCGTGCTTGCCATGCAGGAAACGTTGCACGGCGTCGCAGGCAAGCGCGAGTTCCTGACGGTCGGCACCTCGCGCCGCAGCGCGACGGACCTGCACGAGTTCAGTCGCAACCTCGCACAGGTCGCCGTTGCGGACGCCGGATTCTCCTGGGCCGCGCTGCGGGACCCGGCCTCCGACACAGTGCGGCTGCCGCTGCTCGACTTCCCCAACACGCAGACCAACTCCAAGCGGCTGTGGGCGCCGTACATGTCCGAGGCCGAGTTGGCG
>JABFVX010000353.1 GCA_013362555.1 Mycobacteriaceae bacterium | reverse complement strand
GAACACCCGCGTGATCTGATATCCCGGAACATCGTTCATGGTGGAGACGAGGATCGGGAACTGCGGGCCGACCTGCTGCTGTTGATATTGCGGGTGTGGCTGCTGCGGGTGCTGCTGAAACTGTGGCTGCGGCTGTTGCGGCGGAATCGGCTGCGACATACGCGCATGGTACGGCCCTCGCAGTCGGGCACGCGTGTGTGATCATGGTTCTCCTTCGGAGCACGCTGGTAACGGGAGATCGAGATGCTCGGTGTCATCAAGGCTGCAAACGCCGCCGTCATGTTCTTTCTGGAGATCGGCACGCTGGCCGTCGTGTGCTACTGGGGATTCGCCAACGGATGGTCCTGGCCTGCAAAGATCGTGGCAGGCGTCGGCGCTCCAGTACTGCTCGCGGTGTTGTGGGGACTGTTCGCGGCCGGGGGCGGCGAGAACGCCACGTACCCCCTGCGCGGACTCCTGCGCGCGGCCTTCGAGATCGCCTGGTTCGGTTCCGGCGCCGTGGCTCTGTACGCGGCCGTCTCCGTCGGTCCCGCGGTGATCTTCGCGGCCGTCTACCTCGTCAACGCCCTGCTCCGTCTCGTGTGGAACCAAACCTGACCGGCGACCAGGTGCGGCCCGCGAAATCCAGCACGACCCGTGAGTTGCGTCCAGGCGACGTCAACCGGTCAATGCAACGGGATGGGCGCTTCGGTGGCGGGGCGCGGGAGCAGCGGCCCAGCCGGTCCAAACAGGCTTGTAAGCGGCATGAGCGGACGACGTCGCCGCAGGTACGCCTTCGATCCGTCCCGCCGACCGATCCTGAGTGGATGCTGCTCGACGTGACCTGCCGGTGTGTTTCGATCTACCAAACGGCGCGATACAGGGAGCGAAGATGCGGTCGATGCCCGATGACGGGGCGGCGAATCTCGCTGACGTGATCAGCTGGCGCCGGCTGGACGAGCGCGACTTCCCCCTGATCGCGCAATGGCTGGGGCAGCGACATGTAGCGCGCTGGTGGGCGCACGAGACCTCCGACGAGGCCGTGCGTCGCGACTTCGGCCCCTCGGCACGCCGCGAGGAGCCCAACCAAGACTGGTTGGCCCTGATCGACGGGACGCCCGTGGGTTTGATGCAACGGTGCCGCTGGGACGATTATCCCGAATACATCGACGAGGTCGCCCCGATCCTGGCGGTTCCGAACTCGGCAATCAGCCTGGACTACCTGGTCGGTGAGCCGACACTGATCGGCTGCGGTCTGGGAACTCGCATGATGCAATCGATGCTTGCCAAGACTTGGCGCGACTGTCCTGACAGCAACACCGCGATCGTGCCAGTCCATGCCGACAACATCGCGTCGTGGCGCATGCTCGAGAAAGCCGGATTTCGTCGAGTAGCCATCGGCGACCTGACACCAGATAACCCCATCGACGACAAACGCCACGTCATCTACCGAACCGACCGCCCGACCGCCGACTTGTCTGACCCGAACTCGTTGGCACACTAGGCAGGCAGGGCTTTGCCGGTCTCCGGGTCGTACTGTTCGCCGTCGTCGCCGATCAATCGAGCGTTCAAGCGGGTTGCCAACCGAGCGAGTGCACGCGCCGCGCCGTCACTGTGTGGGCTGCCATAGGCGACGACGCGACCCTTGATCCACTGCACTGGGATGACGGAGCCGTCCGAGGCTACGACTTCGTACAGCGGATCGTCGCCTGCTTGACCGTTGACAGCGAGCCTCAGTTCGACGGCGACCGCGGTCCATTCGGCGCGAGTGATCGGGCTTTCTAGGCTGTCGAACCAATCGGAAGCGCGGGTGATGTGCAAGTCGTAACCCATGTGACATCCGTTCCAGGAAATGAACCGCCGGGGCGCAATCATAGGCGGCCCAGGTACTCGGGTCCGACCCTCGCCGAAATGGAAATCGAACCGTCACGCCGCGCCGGACCGAACCGCAGCAGCCCGCTCGCACGGTGATGCGGGAAGCCACACGATCACCGGCATGAGCGCGGCGATGGGCCGCAGCTGCTCCGGTCCGAGCAACCCGTAAGCGGCATTTTCGGACGTTCGGATGGCATTCAGTCCGTAGTGGGTGCGGCTTCGAAAGTGGCGAGGAGCATCTCGAGGGCTGCCTGGTCGGGGCCGGTGAAGGGGACTGCGCCGGGCGCCGCCGCGAGCATGTCCAGAAACTCGGGCATGCGGCCGATCGCGGGCGGAAGGTGGGTGCCGAGGACCAGAGCTGGGTCGAAAGACCGCAGTACGGCGAAGGTTTCAAGGTATTTGGCGTAGTCGACGGTGTGTACCCAGGGGCTGTCCACGGTGGCCCACAGCAACTGCCGGTCACGCAGTTCGCAGGTGTCGACATATCCGACGTCGGAACAGCCGGCCAGCTCCGCAGAGGGCATGGGAGCGCCGAAGCAATCAGAGCTGAAGCAAGCACCAGTGTGCTCGTCGTAGCAGCCGGTGGTCGACGGGTTGTCGAACAGCGGTGGCCGGAAGGCGGTCAACCGCCGGTCGCCGACGTCGAGCGACTGCCCCGGATTGAGAAGATAGACGCGGTTCATCGGCAACGGAGCTTCCATCGACATGATGCCCATCCCCAGAAACGTGGTGACCAGGCGGGCGCGGGGAGCGGCATCGAGTAGCTCGCGCAATGCGCCGGTGTGGTCGCGGTCCGGATGCGTTATCCAGATCCACTCGACATCGCGTGGGTCGAGCACCGAGCCGAGCGCATCCATGAAGCCGCGTTCGGGCAGGCTGAGGCCGGTATCGATCACCACGGGCTCGTCCGCGTGCAAGACGAACGCGTTGACGGGGACGAATCCGATGCCAGGAACTTCCTGGAAGTCGGCCAGGACGCTGATATCACGTCCAATGTGGTTGATTTCCATGGCGTTTCACCCCTCGTCGAAGTCCACGCGGATCATGGCGCGGGCGATGGCGGACAGCTCTGCGACGGTCGGCT
>JABFVX010000084.1 GCA_013362555.1 Mycobacteriaceae bacterium | reverse complement strand
CAGGCCCGTGTCAGCGCGAAAATGCGCAGGTCGCGGGTGGTGCGCTCGCGGTAGGCGGCGTAGGCGCCGGTGACGGCGACGAACCGGGCGAACACCGCCTCGCGGTCGGCCTGGGGGACCAGCGCCGCCGTCACCGGGATCTGCTCGCCCGCGATCGTCACTGTCGCCGCCGCGTTCGCCAGCAAGTTGGCCGTCCATGCCGGATGGTGCGGTTGCCCGAAGTTGCTGCCGATCACGTACAGCGTGCTCCCGCCGTGCACATAGAGCAGCGGCTGGGTCCTGGCCTGGCCCGACTTGCGCCCTGTCGTGGTCAGCAGGATCAGCGGCGCCCCGATCGGCCCCAGCGCCGTGAACCGCCCGCGCGTTCGCCGCAGCACCGCCCGGTCCAGCGGCGTCGCCGCTCGGATCACCCGCGACCCGATCCGCGTCGCCGCCACGACATTCGCCGCCCGCCCCAGAACCCCGGTGCGCGAACCCCATTGCCGGTCAGGAAACTCCACCATGTCCGGACTCTATCCCGTGGCATCCGGTACGGCGGCTCTACTGGGCGACGAAGCCGTGGTGCAGCGCGGCGGCGGCGACCAGTACCGGTGCGAACGCGCCGACGAAGTTCATCGGCCGCGCCGCCATCAGGAATGTGCCCGCCAAGACGAAAGCCGGTGCGCCCCACTGGATGGCCGTCAGCATGCGCGAACCCGGCCGGTGCTCGCTCGCGCAGGACCCGTCGGGTTCAGCCCGCCGGCGCGCAACGACATCCACCGCGCCATGCAGGAACCCATCGGAAACCATGCGGATCGATCACCGCCAATCCCTATCGCCGAGGCAGGATCGCGAGACCGGACGGATGGGAGATGGTGGGCCAACTCTTCCGACAGGCCTTCTGATCAGGCGATTTCCTGCGCGGCAGGCGGAGCTGTTATTGTTCTCAAGCGCTCAACAGAGCGCAAAAGCCCCGATGAGCGGGGTTTGCGCCATTAGCTCAATTGGCAGAGCAGCTGACTCTTAATCAGCGGGTTCGGGGTTCGAGTCCCTGATGGCGCACGAAAGCTCTTTCCGCACACAGAATTCCCGTGCGGCGTGCTCTAGTGCCTTAGAACACGCTCACGTCGGTCCCGCGACCGGCGGAGCGTGCTCTAGTGCCTTAGAACACGCTCAGGTCGGTCCCGTGACCGGCGGCTTTCTGCCATTTTCCCAGCTCGCGCCTTCGGCGTCGACCGATTCCGATACATCAACTTCCGCTGAACCGCAGCGGCTTCGCGGCGGACGACTGGCGGCGATGCCGCCCACCTCTCTCGACCGTGTTCGGGTGGTCCTCGGCTCGGTGTTGGTCAACCACAACGGCCGCATCGCGGAGCGATCCGTGCTCGGCTCGTTGGGATGGACGCCCGGTGTCCGCATCGACATCGTCCCGGTCGCCGAAGGCGTGCTTCACGTCGTCGACAGGCCGGATGGCGAGCACGCCATCGCGCGCAACGGCCAGCTCCAAGTCCCCGCCGCGATCCGCCGCAAAGTCCGGCTCCGGATCGGCCACCGCGTGTTGCTGGCTGCCCACCCCGACCGCAACCGGCTGATCGTCGTCTGCGAATCCGTCCTGCACGACGTCATCACCGAGATCGCCGTGGGAATCGACGGGGGTGAACAGCGGTGACGACCCCCCTTGCCGTCAGCGGTATCGAGCTCGACGCCGCGCGCACCCTTCTTGCCCGGATGGGCATCACTCCCACGGACCTGCTCGACATCCGCCCGCCCGCGCCGACGTTCGCCGACTACATCCCGATCATGCGTACCAGAGTCGAGTCGCCGTCGACACTTCGCACCTACAACACCCACTGGAAACGGCTCGAGCGGGAATGGCCGAATCGCCGCATCGACGAGCCGGACCAGAACGAGATCATCGCGATGCGCGACGCGGCGAGACTTGACGCCAAACGCGACCGCAACGCCCGCGACGGGCGCGGAGCCGCCGAGGCCATGATCAGTGCCCTGCGATTCCTGTACCGGCACGCGGAGGCCGACGGGCTGATCCGCTCAGGCGACAACCCGGCGAAAACGGCGGCCAAGCCCCGCCGCGTCCCGTCGAACAGGCGGGGATTGCAACTTGAGAAACTCGCCCAGATCGCGCAAGTAGCCGCAACCACCGGCAACGACCCCGACCTCGACACGCTGTTGCTGAGGTTGCATGCCGAGACGGCGTGCCGTCGCGGCGGAGCGCTGGGCCTGCGGCCCGATGACCTGGACGAGGAGAGTTGCCTGATCTTCCTGCGGGAAAAGGGCAAGAAGACCCGATGGCAACCGGTATCGCCGACACTAATGGCCCAGCTCCTCCACCACGCCCGCGAGCGCGGCGCACAACCGGGTGAGCAGCTGTTGCGGTACCGCAACGGCAGGCCGATTACCCGCCGCCGCTACGACGGGCTGTGGACCCGGATCGGGCTGGAACTGCCCTGGGTGGAAAAGCAGCAGATCACCACCCACTGGCTACGCCACACGACGCTCAAATGGGTGGAACGCAACTTCGGATTCGCCGTCGCCCGCGCCTACGCCGGGCACGCCGGAGGCAAGTCCGACGGTGCCACCCCCACCTACGTTGTCGCCGACCTCGACGAGATCGCGCTGGCCCTGGCCACCCTCACCGGCGAGCCGCATCCCCTCGCCCTTGCCGCCTGACCCCGAAAGGGAAGCCATCATGTTCCGAGTTGAAGGTACGTTTGTCGTGTCCGCCGCTCAGGTTGGGCCGAGCGCATGGACACTCCTGCCGCCGCACGCCGTCGCCCTTGTGAACCGAGTTCGGCAGGCCACTCCAGAAAGGTCCTGGCGAGCGCGCATCATCCGCGAAATCCGCTGGGCGGCAACCATCGCCGCCGCAGAAATCGGGGCAGCGCGAATTCGTCGGCAGCGCCCGACCGAGGGCGGCCCGCGATGAATCCGATCGGCTACGACATT
>JABFVX010000165.1 GCA_013362555.1 Mycobacteriaceae bacterium | reverse complement strand
CACGACCATCATTCGCGCGGACGCCTCCTCCGACGGGGCGATCATCCGATCGAAAACTTCCCGGGACAGCAGTACCAAACCAGTGTCGGCGGGCAGCGCGGCCGCGGGATTGACCGAAAGCTGTTCTTTGCCTTGCCTGCAGCGTGCGTCCAGGGCGACGTAGCCCTCCGGGCTCGTCGGCGCGGCGATGCGGCCGGTGGAGATCTGGTGGTCGCGGATCAGGGCGTCGAACAGGTCGCCGCTGACCTCTTCGGTGCGCTCGGCGTAACGCACGGTGCGGGTCGGGATGTCGACGATGCTCACCGTGAGACCGGAGCTGCCGAGGTCGTAGACGGCGACCACGGACAGGCCGTTGACTTCGCCGCCGGCCTGGAGGAACTCGACCGTGGCCGTAATCTCCGGGACCATCTCGTAATTGGTGAGCTGCTGCCGGGCCATCGCCAGGCGGAGCTCCTCGGCATCCCGGTCGGTCCGGTAGGTGATGGCCGTGGCCTCGATCGGCGGTCCGGAATCCATCATGACCCCGATGGATTCCGCCGCCAGCTCCTCTATCTTCTGGAACGCGGTGTCCACCGATTGCAGCTCGAATGACTCCACAGGAAACCGACCGGACGTATCGACCATGGGCCGCGCCATCCGAATTGCCCCGGCGCCAACCGATACTCCGAGAACCGAACCCATGAGTCGCCTATCTCCGTCACCCCGTACCGATGCACAATGCGCACCGCCCCGCTATAGACGTCGAACCATAACGAAACGATCACTGCCGAGACAGCATATGCGGGACCCGCAGTGGGCGAAAGTAGCGGAACTGATAGTTCGCTTCGCTCACGGAACGCCGAGGCCGCGGTAGGCCCAACCCGCGGCGCGCCACTGGGCGCCCGGAAGGCAGTTGCGGCCGTCGATTACCGACTTCGTGCGCACCACAGGCGACAGGTCGTGCGGTCGCAGTGCAGTGAATTCGGCCCACTCCGTCAACACCAGCACGACATCCGCGCCTTCACACGCCTCGGTCGCCGAAGTGGCGTAGTTCAGGGTCGGGAACGCGCGGCGGGAATTGTCCAAGGCCTTCGGGTCATACACCGTGACGGCGGCGCCGCGCAACTGGATCATCCCGGCGACGTCGAGCGCGGGCGAGTCCCGGACGTCGTCGGATTCCGGCTTGAAGGCCGCGCCGAGCACCGTCACCGAAGCCCCGCGCAGCGATCCGCCGCAAGCCTGGGCGGCCAGGTCGACCACCTTCGCACGCCTGCGCGTATTGATCCCGTCCACCTCGCGCAGAAACGCCATGGCATGTCCCGCACCGAGTTCTCCTGCGCGCGCCGTGAAAGCCCGGATGTCCTTCGGCAGGCAGCCGCCGCCGAATCCCAAGCCCGCATTGAGAAACCGCCGACCTATGCGGGCGTCGTAGCCGAGCGCGTCGGCCAGCGCCGTGACGTCCGCGCCGGTGGCCTCGCATACTTCCGACACCGCGTTGATGAAGGAAATCTTGGTGGCCAAGAATGCGTTCGCGGACACTTTCACTAATTCCGCCGTCGCCAAATCGGTTACCAGAAAAGGAATTCCGGCGCCGACCTGATCGGCGTAGAGCTCGCGCAGCGTTCGCTCGACGCGCGGCGATCCCGGCCTGCCGCGGTCCAGCCCCAGCACTACTCGGTCCGGGCGCAGCGTGTCCTCCACGGCGAAGCCCTCGCGCAGGAACTCCGGATTCCACGCGACCTCCACGTTCACCGCCGCCGCGGCGCGGGCGCGGGCGCCCAGCTCAGCCGCCGTCCCCACCGGGACCGTCGATTTGCCGACGATCACCGCGTCGCGCTCCAGCAGCGGCGCGAGGTCGTCGATCACCGCGTACACGTGGCTGAGGTCGGCGCCGTACTCGCCCTTCTTCTGCGGCGTGCCGACACCGAGGAAGTGCACGTCGGCGAAGCAGGCCGCCTCTTCATAGGAGGTGGTGAACGCCAGCCTGCCCGCGTCGAGGTTGCGGCGCAGCACCTCGCCGAGGCGGGGCTCGTAGAACGGCACCTCGCCCGAGCTCAGTTTTGCGACCTTGCCCGGATCGACGTCGATGCCGAGCACCTCGTGGCCGAGCTCGGCCATACAGGCGGCGTGAGTAGCTCCCAGATAGCCGGTACCAAAGACCGTGCAGCGCATATGTAGATTTTTAGGGCTTTCCGGTTACCGCCTCGCATATTGAAGGCGAGTGTCGCTGCAATTCCGGGTGTACACCGGACAACAGCCGACAATTGCCACCTGGTCGCTACACCGTCGTGCAGTGGAAGTTCTCAAAGCTCCGGGACGGTGTCGGGCCGCGTTGCCCCTGGTAGCGCGAGCCGTATTGCTGCGAGCCGTACGGAAATTCGACCGGCGAGCTGGTGCGGAACAGGCACATCTGCCCGATCTTCATTCCCGGCCACAGCTTGATCGGCAAGTTCGCCACGTTGGACAGCTCCAAGGTGATGTGCCCGGAGAAACCCGGGTCGATCCACCCGGCGGTGGCATGTGTCAACAGCCCGAGCCTGCCGAGACTCGACTTGCCTTCCAGCCGTGCGGCCACGTCGTCGGGCAGGCTGAACACCTCGAAGGTCGACGCCAGCACGAACTCACCGGGGTGCAGGATGAAGGGGTCGTCGCCCTCGGCCTCGACCAGCCGGGTGAGGTCGGCCTGCTCGATGGCTGGGTCGATGTGCGGGTACTTGTGGTTCTCGAAGACGCGGAAGTGCCGGTCGAGGCGCACGTCGACGCTGCACGGCTGAACCATCGCCGGATCGAACGGGTCGATCCCGACCCGACCACTGGCGACTTCGGACTTGATATCCCGATCAGAGAGCAGCACCCGCGGTACGTTACCTCCTCCGGAACGACCCGTGACGTGCGCCGGACGCGACGCGTGGGTCGTCCCGGAGGTCACACCGCGGTTTCGTCGAGCACCCACTGGCGGTATCCGGGGTGCACGCCCACGGTCGGGACGGCGATGACCTGCGGCGTGTCGTCGGCATGCTCCGCGTCGGCACGGTCAATGATGGCGGGCACCAACGACTCTCGGGTGTGCAACACAACCAGGGCTTCCGCCTGGTCCTGTATCTCGTTGCCCCACCGGTAAATGGATCGCACGCCCGAGATGATATTGCCGCAGGCCGCCAGTCTGTCCGCGACGAGCCGCTTCGTGAATTCGGCAAGCGAATCGGCGTCGCTGCCGGTGATGGTCACATCTACGATGTTGTCGGCCACGATTCCAATGTCCCCTCTGTTCGGATTAGGCCCTCGATGAGTCGTTCCGCGTGGCCCCTGCTCCGCGCCAGCGCACCCCAGCCCCGCACGATGATGCCCGCGTAGCTCTGGCCGGTCCACGACCCGACGGCGTGCGTACCGTGCGGGTGCAGCGCGAAGTAGATGGTGCCCTTGCTGCGGGTCGCTCCGCCGGACGCGCGATACGAGCCCATCAGCGCCTCGGAGTCCCAGAGCTTCATCTCGCCGCGCCATTCGTAGGAGCCGTCGGCGACCGGCCGGGCGCCTTTCCCCTTGAGCTGGAGGTACTCGCCGTCCTGGCTGACCGACAGCGGGTGCACGTCGACGCGTTCGTCGTCGTCTTTCCACGTCTGCCAGGCCGCCCACCACTCGCCGGACAAGTCCAAGCCCTGCGGCACCAGCCCGGCCAGTTCCACCAGCGAGATCGCGAGGGCCTCGGCCAGGCGCATGCTGGTCGACAGGCTCGGCTCTTGCTCGCCGGATTCGTAGCGGGCAATCTGGCGTTGGGTCACGCCCGCCAGCTCGCCGAGCCGCTCCTGCGAAATAGCGAGTTGTCCTCGGCGCCTGCGGATCACGTCGGCAGTAGTGCTCACCTATCCATCCTCTCGTTTCACCGGACCAGTGACAAAGATGACTAAGTAGTCCTAAACTTAGACGAGTCTAAGACAGGACTAGTTAGTCACCATGGAGCGGCGGGGCCGCACTTCCCGCCGGACCGGGGAGTGATCATGAGACGCGCCTACGCCTTGCTGAACACGGAGCGGTCGGCCGAGCACCGCAACCGGTACGAGTTCGACATCCGACACGCCAAATCCGGGATGGACCTGGCTCGGACCTTCATCGAGTGCGGCGACGGGCGCGCCACCCGCCAACTCCTGGAACGCCTGGAGCGCGACTCGGCCAACGGCGTGCGGCCGGTCCTGCTGGTGCCGTCGCCGTCCCACCTGCTGACGCCCAGCCTTGCGGAGGTGTATCTCAACGCCGAGGTGCGCGCGGTCAGCGAGCACACCGACCCGGACCAGCGGTGACAGCGGCATCCCGGCACCTGCCCGGACTGCGGGTTTGACATGAAACTGGCAGATCCAGTATGACTGATGGGCCGCCGATGTAGTTCAATGGCAGAACTTCTGCTTCCCAAGCAGACAGCGCGGGTTCGATTCCCGTCATCGGCTCCAACCTCCAGAATGACCCGTGACGTGCGCCTGGCGCACGTCACGGGTCATTCTGGTTTCAGGAATTACCGCACAGTGAGGCGGACTACCGGGTATTCGCGATCGGACTTGGCCTGGTATTTGCCGTAGCGGGGCTGCGCCGCGGTGATGAGTCGCCAAGCCCGGTCGCGGTCCGCGCCTGCCAGCCGCTGCGGCGTCACCGGGACCGGATCGCGGCCGGGCAGCTCGATCGTGGCCTGCTCCGGGTGCGCCATCAGGTTGACGTACCAGTCCGGGTGCACGCTGCCGCCGCCGGACGCCACGGCCAGCCAGGCGTTGTCGCCGTCGGCGAACCACGTCACCGGGGTTTCCCGCGGCTGCCCGCTGCGACGGCCCGTCGTGTGCAGGATGAGCACCTCCGTCCCCATGAACTGGCCTTTGCCCGCGCGGATCGATCCGTTCCACACCCGTTGCGCGCATCCACCCCCGCAGCTGCGGGTGTGGATGCGCGCAACGGGTGTGTGAAGGCGGCAGGTGGGCTACCGTCGGGAGGTGATTGGGGTACGGGTGCGGGCGGGTGTCGTTGCCCTCTGTGTCGGTCTTCTCCTCGGGGCGTGCTCGGACGGGGCGCGGGAGTCCAAACCTGCCGGGGCGCAGGAGTGGCCGCCTGCCGGCGGGCGCGGGCCGTGCACCACCGAGAAACAGGCCGACGTGCCCGCGACGATGCGCGACGGAACGGTGCTGCGAGCGGACGTGTTCCGGCCGCGCACCGGCGACGCCGTGCCGGTGATTCTGATGCGCACCCAGTACGGCAAGGCCGAGGCGCAGGTGTCGCCGATGCGCTACCAGTCCCCGGACTGGTTCGCCTCACATTGCTATCTGGTAGTGGTGCAAGACATTCGGGGCATGGGCCAGTCGGCGGGGACCTTCGTGGAATACGCCCCCGACCTCGACGACGGGTACGACTCGGTCGAGTGGGCGGCGGCGCTGCCGGGGTCCAACGGCAAGGTCGGGATGTACGGATCGTCGTATGTCGGTGCGACGCAGTGGCTCGCGGCCATCCGGACGCCGCCGCACCTGGCCACGATCGTGCCCGCCAACACCTCGTCGGACTACTACGACGGGTGGACGTACGAGGGCGGCGCGTTCCGGCTGGCCTTCGTCACGCCGTGGGCAGGCGGACTGGCCGCCGCGGCCGCGCAGAACCGCGGCGACCAGGAGACGGCACGGCAGTTGGCGGCCGCCCGCGGCGAGATCTCGCGGTGGACGAAATACACGCCGTACCGCGAGATTCCGGTGCTGCAGCCCGGCAACCCTGCGGTGGCGCCGTGGTACTTCGACTGGCTGGCCCACTCCACCCGCGACGCGTACTGGCGGCAGTGGAGCATTCGGGAGAACTACCCGAAAGTCACCGTGCCCGTGCTGCATCTTGAGGGCTGGTACGACTCGTTCCTGGCCGGCGGCATCGAGAACTTCGCCGGAATGACCGCGCACGGCGGCACCGATTCCGCCCGCGGCAACCAGCGGTTGGTCATCGGCCCGTGGGACCACCTCGCCTGGGGCAGGCCGCAGTCTCTGGCGCCGCCGCGGCTGCGCGGGCTCGGCCCGGTCGGCGACAGTCCCGTCAACGAGCTGATGCTGGCCTGGTTCGACCACTTCCTCAAGGGCCGCAACAACGCCGTTTCCGGCAAGCCGGCCGTGAATTACTTTGTGATGGGCGCGAACCGGTGGAAGTCCGCAAGCGCTTGGCCGCTGCCGAACACCCGGTGGACCGAGTACTATCTCACCGGCTCCAGCGGGCTCGCCCACCCGGGCACGTTGAGCTCCGCGGCTCCGCCCCCCGGCGCGCCGCCCAACCGCTACCGCTACGACCCGGCCGACCCGGCGCCGAGCCTCGGCGGGCACTCCTGCTGCCTGGCCGCCGGAGGCCCGCAGGGACCATATGACCAAAGCCCGGTCGAACAGCGCAGCGACGTACTGATCTTCGACACGCCGCCGCTGACCGCCGCCACCGAACTGACCGGGCCGACCACGGTCACGCTGTGGGCCTCCTCCAGCGCGCCGGACACCGATTTCGTGGCCCGGCTGGAGGCCGTGGCCCCGGACGGCACCGCAATCAACCTGAACAACGGCATCATCCGCGCCGCGTTCCGCGACTCCCTCGCCGAACCGACCCCGATCGTTGCCGGGCAGCCCTACAAGTTCACCATCCGCATCTGGCCGACGAGCTACCTGGTCCCGGCAGGCAGCCGCATCCGAATCGCCCTGTCCAGCAGCGACTATCCGCAGTACGCCCCGAACCCCAACACCGGCGAGCCGTTCGGCTCCAGCACCCGCACCCAACCCGCCGTCCAGACGATCTACGTCGACGCCGCCCACCCCTCCTCAGTCACCCTCCCGGTCATCCCCGCCGCCGACCCCGGCGCACCCACCTTCCCCATGTCAGTCCCTTAGAACATCGCGCGAATGAGGGAGGTGGGGACTTCCACCGCGGCGGTGATGCCCGCGTCGTGGGCACGGTCGACTGTCGGGCGCAGGCGGACGGTGATGCCGTGCCGCTCGGCCAGCCTGCCGACGACGAAAAGGCCCATGCGGCGGGCGGTTTCCGGTTCCAGCTCGGGACGCGGGCGTTCAGCGTGGCCAGGTCGGCCGCGCCGATGCCGCGACCGTGGTCGGCGACGTCCACCACAAGGCCGCCGGAAGCCGAGCGCCAACAGAGCAATTCGACCATCGTGTCCGGACGCGAGGCGCGCAGCGCGTTGTCGGCCAGTTCCGCCAGCAGGTGCACGACGTCCATGGCCGCCACGCCGCTCACCGCGACTTCCGGCGTCGGGCCGATGCGGATCCGTTGGTATTGCTCGACTTCCGACGCTGCGGCGTGCAACAGGTCGTGGATCGCAACCGCGTCCGACCGCGGGGCGGGCGCGTCGGTGCCCGCGAGCACCAGCAAGTTGTCGCTGCTGCGGCGCAGCCGCGTCGCCAGGTGGTCGAGCTGGTACAGCCCGTCCAGGCGGTGCGGATCGTCTTCCTGCTCCTCCAGCGTGGTCAGCACTTGCAGCTGGCGGTCGAGCAGGTTCTTCATTCGCCGGGCCAAGGCGTCGAACAGGTCGTCCACCATGAGCCGCAGCCTGCGCTGTTCTCCGGCCATGCGCAGTGCCTGCTCGTGGATGTCGTCGACCGCGCGCGCCACTCGGCCGATCTCCTCGGTCGAATCCACCGGCACCGGGGCGAATGTCACGATGCCGACGCTGTCGCCAGTGTTGATGCGCACTACCTCGGCAGGCAGATCCACCTCGGCCACCTGTCGGGCGCTGTCGTGCAGCCTGCGCAGCGGCCGCAACAGCGACCGGGCCACCCGCACCGCCACCACCAGCCCGATCACCAAGGTGCCCAACAGCAATACCGAATCCCAGATGGCGGCCGACCGGGCCGAGTCCACCCGGGCCGCCGCGGTGTCGGAGATCTGCCCGGCCGCCTCCTCGACCATCTTCCCCAACACCAGGCCGTCGCGCACCAGCGCGTCGCCGTAGCCGACCTCGCGCACCGCTCGGACGCCGCGCGGCAGCGCCGCACGCAGCGCCTGGGCCAGCTGCGCGTGCGCGGCCTGGGTTGCCTGAAGCTGGCGCAGCCGCGGATCGTCAGCTGGGTAATAGCGATTCAGCCGGTCCAGCAGCGCGCCGGACGCACCTATCGCCCCGGTCAATTCGGCCCCGGCCTCGGCAGGATTGCGCATCAGCTTCACCACTGCGACCGACAGCGTCACCAGCTGCCGCTGCGCCGCCCACACATCGAGGAGGCGGTTCTTGTCGTTGATGATGTCGACGGACTTGATCGGCGCCAGAACGGCTTCCACCACCGTGTCGGAGTCGGCGGCCATGGTGTGCTGGACCCGGATCAGGTCCTCGATCGGGACCACGGTCACCGCGGTGGCCGCGCGCACCCGCCCGGCCCCTTCGGACATGTCGCGCATCGCGTCGGCGGCCTGGTCCGGCAGACCGGAGATCCGCCGCACCCGTTCCAGTTCCGCGAGGGCACGGTCCAGCGGGGCGAGGTCTTCCGGGACCACAGTGCCCGCGGCCTTTCGACCCGAGACGATCGCCACCGCCAATTCCGTTGCCACCACCGCACGCAACCCGTCAACGTGGCGGCCGGCGTCGGTCAGCTCGACCGCGTCCCGCACCTCACCCACAAGCCGGATCGAACCCAACGCCACCGCGACCACCAAAGGCAGAGCCACCACCACCGCCACCCGCGAGCTCAGCCGCCACCGCTCCAACTCCAGCACTCGTCGCCACCATGTCGGCTCGGGACCGGCGTACCGGCCGCCGTCGGCGTCGCGGGGAGTCGCACCACCTTCCACGGCTTCGGACTCTGCGGCGCCCCGGCGTCGCACCTCGACTAAATCCGCCGACACTCCCGACAACCCTCCAAACCCGGACAACCGTGCCGGAGGATCATCGCAGACGCGGACGACGACACTTCGTTAAACGATCAAACTAGATCGGCGGCAGCCCCACGCCGAACCTGCTCCAGCGGCTCGGATTCACTGTGGCGCGATCCGGAACAGACCAGAGACGGCGCCTTGGTACTGCACCCGGCCCGCCGCGATGGAGCCGACCATCTGCAGGGTGTCGAACGGTGCGCCCGTACCGAGATAGGCCTGCGCGTCCAGTCGCCCCGTGGCTGCGTCCAGGACGGTGTAGAAGTAGTCGTCCAACGGCGTCGATTGCCCGCCGGGCAGCCGTGTCCGCCGCACAACCGTGTAAAGCTTGCCGTCGGCGAGCGAGAGCCTGGGCACTGCTGCTGATTTCACGTCGCTGGTCCAGGTGGTCGCACAGCCTGCCGCGGTGACGTCTATCCGGGCGAGGCCGCCCGCGACCGGCCCCGCCGCGGGCACGCTCGGCCCGATCGCGCCCGCCGGATAGGGATAGCCGTACGTGCTCGCCACGAAGACGCTGCGGCCCACGCCGATCGGCGAGTTCTCCGTTCCGCTCGCGCCGGGGGCGAACACCGGAACCGAACACACCGGCGTCCCGGACGCCGCCCGGTACACCAGCAGGTGTTCCCGGGGAGCCGCGTTGTCGGTGATCGCCAGGTACTCGCTGCCCGAGGCGGGCCCGAAGAACGTCGGCGTCGCACCGGTGCCCCAGCTGAGCTGGCCCGGCTTGCGGGCAGGCCCGCGGTCGTAGGCGCGCCGCCACCGCACTCGCGGCGTCCCGTCCGGGCCGGCCGTCAACAGGTACAGCGCGCGGTCGGTGGCGACGGCGACGCCGCCCGGCGCACTGGAGAGGCTGTTCTGCACCGACTCCCCCACGGGCAGCGCGGTCGCCCGCACCGCGCCGGTGCGCGGGTCCGCCGTACCGACCACGGCGTGCTCGGTGGCGAACCAGATGCGCCCGGCCCAGTCCGGGGTCGCCGAGGCGAACGTGTCGCACCCGGGCTTGCCGCAGTGCCCGGTCACCGCCGCCGCGATGGGCAGGCGGCGCTCGACGAACAGCCGCGCACCGTCGTGCGCCACCCACAGCAGGTCGCCGCTGCCGTCCGCGGTGACCATCCGATTGCGGTCGTCGAGGTAGGCGTAGACCCCGCCCAGCAGCCCGCCCCGCCGCAGCCGCAACTCGGCTACGGGGTCCCCGGTCGCGGGGTTGAGCAGAAAGACGGTCGGCGCGCGGTCCACTACCGCGGTGCACAGGGCCTGCGGTATTCCGTCGCCGCCGACCAGGATGGTCGGACAGGCCGCGCCGAGTTCGACGAAGCGCGCCCGCACCGCGGCCCCGGGGCCGGGCAGCGGTGTGGTGTCGGAGGATTCGGCGTCGCCGTGCATCGTCGCCGAGCCGAGCGGACCGAGGTGCGGATTCGCGGGCGGCGACCGGTCGACTGCGGCTTGCGCCTGGGCGGTGGCGAGCAGCCCGACCACGGCCAGTGCCACCGCGGCGCGGGCCCACCTCATGCGCACACTTACTCCTGTCTGTTATGTATTCAGCGAGCAATATAGCGCCGCCGCACCAAGCTCGGAACGAGTTCGACTCGCCGGGATCCGACGTTTCCCTCGGTTGCCTGGGACATTTCGCCCATGAGAGACTCGAGGCCCCGGTATCTCGAGTTAGGGGCCGCCATGCAGGCCGAGGTGTTGCAGCAGGTCTTCAGCGACGCTCCCGCGACCGCGGACGCCAATATTCTCGACGCGGCGCTGTCGGCATTCCTCGACTTCGGCGTCAAACGCACCAGCATGGGCGAAATCGCGCGGCGGGCCAAAGTCAGTCCGGCCACGCTGTATCGCAAGTTCCCCAGCAAATACGCCGTCGTGGAGTCGGTGGGGCTGCGCGAGGCGCGCAGGCTCGTCGCGACTGTCGACGGCGCCGTGGACACTTCCGCCTCCGGCGCGGACCAGGTGGCCGACTGCTTCGCCGCCTTCGGCCGCGAGCTGACCCGCAACCGCCTGCTGCGCAGGCTGCTGGACACCGAACCCGAAGCGGTACTTCCGCACCTGACCACCAAAGGCGCCACCATCCTCGCGCTGGGCCGAGCCCACATGGCCCAATTCATCCGCAGGCTGCACGCCGACGGCGAACTGCCCGCCTTCGACGCCGCCCGCGCCGAGCAGGTCGCCGAGATCTGCGCCCGCCTGTCGCTGTCCTTCGCGCTCACTCCGGACGGAATTGTCGACATCACCGACGACGCCGCGGCCCGCGCGTTCGCCAAAGTCACCATC
>JABFVX010000511.1 GCA_013362555.1 Mycobacteriaceae bacterium | reverse complement strand
GGCAGCGCGGCGGTGCGGGTGCTGACCGGCGCGCGCTGGCAGCTGGGCATCGCCGACTTGCGGGCGCTGTGGCAGCGCGCCCGCGAGCTGTCGCTGCTGCCCGACCACGACGCGACGCGCATCGCCGACGGCGCCGCGCTGCGCCAGGCGCTGGACTCCGGTCTCCCCGGCGACGCCGCCGAACGGGCGGGGCTTGCCGATGCGATCGCCGATCCCGGTGCGCCGCAGTACTATTCCGTGCCCGGCTACGCGCGGATCATCGCGCTGGGCAACGAGCTCGCGATGCTGCGGGAGCGGCTCGGCCAGCCGCTGACGGACCTGGTCGCGGATGTGGAGCAGCTCACCGGCATCGCCGTGGAGGCGGCCGCGCGGCGGGTCGGGACCGACCCCGGCGCGGGCCGCGAGCACCTCGACGCCTTCGCCGACGTGGTGGCGGGCTACGCCGCCGACCACACAGCCACGCTCACCGGCCTGCTGGCGTTCTTGGGCGCCGCGGAGGAGGTGGAGGACGGGCTGGAGCCCGGCGAGGTCGAGGTGAGCCCGGACCGGGTGCAGGTGCTGACCGTCCATTCGGCCAAGGGCCTCGAGTGGGAGGTCGTCGCGGTGCCGCACGTGGCCCGAGACGTTTTCCCCTCCGGCCGCGCCTCCGCGAGCTGGCTGGGCGCGGTCGCCGAGTTGCCGCCGCAGCTGCGCGGCGACCGGGCGGCCGGACCCGACGACGCCGACGGCGTGCCGGTGCTGGAGCTCGACGGCCTCGGCACCCGAGCCGATCTCGACGCCGCGCTGAAAGACCACAAGAAGGCGCTGGCCCGGCGCAGGCTCGACGAAGACCGCAGGCTGTTCTATGTTGCGCTCACCAGAACCGAACGGGCGCTGTTCATTTCGGCGCACCACTGGGCCGCGACCGGCAGTGCGCCCAAAGGCCCATCGCCCTTCCTGCTGGAGCTCAAGCAGCTCGTGGACGACTGCGACGGTGAGCGCGCGCCCGCCGTCGTCGCCCGCTGGGACCCCGCGCCCGACGAGGATGCCGCAAACCCGTTGCTGGAGAACCCCGTCAGCGCCGCGTGGCCCGCAGACCCGCTCGGCCCCCGCCGGGCGGGCGTCGCGGGGGGCGCACAAGCCGTCTTGGACGCCCTCGAATCGGCCGAAGACCCGGACGCGGAGCCCGACGATCCGGACGGCTGGGCGGCCGACGTCGACGCGCTGCTGGCCGAGCACGCCGAGGCGGACCGCCCGCACACCGAGGTGGTCTTGCCGGCTCAGCTGTCGGCGAGCCAGCTGGTGGAGCTGCGGGCCGATCCCGACCGCCTCGCCGCCCGGCTGCGCCGCCCCCTGCCCTACCCGCCGAACCCGATGGCCCGGCGCGGCACCGCTTTTCACGCGTGGGTGGAGCGCCGCTACGCGGCCACCAGCCTGCTCGACCTGGACGAGCTGCCCGGCGCCGCCGATATCGGCGCGCCTGCCGAATCCGACCTCGCCGCCCTGCAAATGGCGTTCGAGCGCTCGGCTTGGGCCGCCCGGACGCCCATCGACGTCGAGGTTCCTTTCGAGACCCTCATCGGCGGCGCCGTGGTGCGCGGCCGGATCGACGCGGTGTTCGCCGACCCGGACGGCGGCTACACCGTTGTCGACTGGAAGACCGGCGCTGAACCCACTGAAGCAGAACAGGATTCGGTCGTCATCCAGCTCGCCGTCTACCGGGTCGCATGGGCCCGCCTCATGGCCGCCCGTACCGGCGTCCCGGCCGCCGACGTGATGCTCCGCGTCCGCGCCGCCTTCCACTACGTCCGTCCCGACCACACCATCGCGCCCACCCCGCTCCCGGACCTGCAAGCCTTGGAGGCCCTGGTCCGGAACGACCCGTGAGTCGCGCATCGGGCACAGCGCCGGAGCATTCGCCGATCAGGCTGCGGCGACCCAGGATTCGACGATGCCGCGGGCGATGGAGATGGTGCCGGGGAGCAGGAGGCGGTGCGCGGCTCCGCCGGCGGGGGCGCGCCAGTCGCCCGCGGCGAGGGCGGTGCGGACTTCGTCGCGGGTGAACCACGTGGCGTCGGCGATCTCGCCGTCGGCGAAGACCAGCGGCTGGGCCGGATCGGCGACCGCGGCGAAGCCGACCATCAGGGACCGCGGGAACGGCCAGGGCTGGCTGCCGAGGTAGCGCACGTCACGCACGTCCAGCCCGACCTCCTCCTTGATTTCGCGCACCACGCAGCGCTCCAGTGACTCGCCCGCCTCGACGAAGCCCGCGAGGATCGAGTGCATTCCCTCCGGCCACACCGGCTGGCGCGCCAGCAGCACGCGGTCGGCCCCGTCATGGACCAGGCAGATCACCGCCGGGTCGGTGCGCGGGAACTCCTCGTGTCCGCTCGCGTCGCTGGTGCGCGACCACCCCGCCGCGCTCGGACGGGTCGGCGCACCGTCGACGGAACTGAACCCGGCGGCATCGTGCCAGTTGAGCAAGGCCAGTGCCGACACGAGGATGCCCGCGTCGGTGTCGTCGAGGCTCGCCCCGAGGAAGCGCAGGTCCCCGGAGGTCTCGGTGAGCTCCGCATCGCGCACCGCCCAGATGTGGCGCTCCGCCGCGACGCCGAGGAACACCGCCTCGGGCGCGGGCTCGCCCGCCAACTCGGCCGCCATGTCCAGCCGCAGCGCGTTGCCGTCCAGCCGGACCTGGCCGCGCGGATTGACTCGCAGCAGCCCCGCGCCCGCCCAGCCCTGCTTCAGCGCCGCGGCGTCCTTGCGCAGCTCCTCGGCCCGATCGAGAGTGGAACGGGAAAGCATCGGAATCTGCGACAACTCGAAATCGGGCACTCATCCACACTAGCCCGCCCGGGTTGCACCGAACAGCCGCACGCTTTCTTGCCAAACGCACCGAGTTCAGTCGACTGAACTCGGTGCGTTTGGCAAGAAAGCGTGCGGCTGGGCAGCGTCAGGCGAGCTTGC
>JABFVX010000265.1 GCA_013362555.1 Mycobacteriaceae bacterium | reverse complement strand
ATCACCGGAGTGCCCGGGCGCAGGCGCGCGGACTTCACCGGAACCATCCTGTCGAGCAGCTCACTCGAGGGCGATGTGCACTGGTCGTTCTCGCTGTACGAGGACGCACGCGATGTCCCGCTCGAACCAGCCCGCCCGAGCGCGATCTCGCTCAGCACGGACCGCCGCCGCCACATACTCGACGGTGACGGCACCGGCGGAGGCCACCGACACGGCACCGGGCGCCCAAGGAAGACCGAATTCCCGGCGGACTGGAATGATGAACGGATCATCTCGGCGGTCGCCGGCATTGCCGGATCCTGGGAAAACCCCACGCTGGTCGAACTCCGAAACAGCGCCGGAGAGACGTCCCGGGTATGGCATTTGGGCGGCGTCAGGGACGGCGTGGAGATAGCGGTGCGGGTCCTGCCGGACGGCGCGATCCTCGCCGCCTGGCCGATGCCAGGTCCGAAAGTCGCCGTCAATTCTCCTGCCGGCGTCGCTCCCGCCACGCAGGGGTTGCCGACCGAATTACGTGTCCAGCCCCGCGACCTGCGGAAGATCCGGCGCCACTTGCACAGGTGCAAGGTCGAATGGACCACCGACGCACAGACACTCAGGGCAGACCTGGTGGCCGCAGGCGAGCACGCCATTCGGGCCGGCCAAGTCACTCCGCGTACATGGAAATCATCGCGGCGCTGGATGCTTCACGCTCGTCACGACAACCTGGAGTTGACCATCGAGGTGGACTCGGCTGGGTGGATCCGCTATGTCGGACTGGCCACACCAGGCCAGATGCTCGGTCGGCCGGAGCCTCCGAAAGTCCCTGACGACCGTGTCGGGCCGCAGCCCCATACCCCGGACACAGACGTCCAGCGGTCATTGCCCGAACGGGCGCTCGACACTCTGATCGGCTGGTTCGCCCCGAAAACGGTGGCCGCAGCCGCAGCGCCCGACCACGAACCCGATTCGGCCAATGTGGGTCCGGGGGTGCGTTTTCCTTGGCAGACAGCGGACCCGGACGTGCGGGCCCACATAGTGCGACGCGGTGTGCATGTGGTCGAGTTGTCCGCCGCCAACATCCAACTGCTGCGTTCGGCGGTCGAGGAGCTGCGGGTGTGGAACGGCCCGGGCCGGGCGTTCGCGGTGCATGTCGACGCGGTGGACGCGGTCGACGCGGTGGCGGCGTTGATGGACGAGATGGGGGCGGGGTACAGCCTGCTGTGCGCGAACCCACAGGTCGTGGAATACGCGGCGCGGGTGCGGCCCGAAGTCGGGCGCGCGGCGGTGGCCGGTGTCGAGTCGTTCGCCCGAACCTGGCTCGCCGGTGATGATTCGGGCGATCTCGCTGCCGCCGCGCGCGACTCGGGTGCGAACGAGCTGTTCCTCGCGGACGGCCTCGTCTCGGCGGAGCGGATTGCCCAGAGCGCGGCCGCGGGGCTGACGATGACGGTGTGGGGCGTCGCAGATCCGGCGCGGATGCGGGAATTGATCGGCATGGCGGGTATTGCCGGGATCAGCTCGGCCGATCCGTATTCGTTGCGCGACGAGCTTATCCGGCAGAACATGTCCGTTCCGGTGGAGGCGGACCTCGGCACCCCACGCCACAACCTACGGCTGGCTCACGCAGGCCCTGTCGGCAACCAATCAGTTGGGATTCGGCCCTCCGGGTCCGACAGGCAGGAGATTCCGCCGTTCAACCCTTTCAGCTACTCGGACGCGATCCGACCGTTGACGGAGCCCTACGACGCGACGGCGATCAGGCCGGACGAGCACGCGCGGCTGGGGCGGGCATTCGTGCCCGTGCGGGACGACGCCATCCCCCGAGGGCTGGTGGCGTACTCGACGATCGCGGCTTCCGACCCGGCGATGCGGTACGCGCCTGCGTTGCGCGAGCTCGGACTGGATGCGCCGCCGCTGGTGGACGACCACCACCGGCTGGTACAGCCGGACGCGGTCGTCGGCAGCAGCATCCGGTACTACGACGCGGACCGCGGCATCGTCGACGCGGTCGCGGTGGCGTTGCGCAGCCAGTATCGGTCGGCAGGCATATACGTTCAGCTCAACCGATTCCTGGCCCACAGCGGGGTAGCGCAGCATGAGGCGTGGTGGGACGGCGTGTGGCAGGACGCAGCCCGGCAGGCGGCGGTCGCTGCCTGCCGGGACGCGGTGGAGCCGCTCACAGCCCACGGCGAGCGCGGGCTTTCCGACATCTCCCTCGGGCTCGATCGCGAGACCAGGACCTTCTTCGCGGACGTGGTGCCCCGGACCGGACCGGTGTGGCTGATCCAAGGCGGTTACGTCGTGCGGGGCGACCACATTCTCGCCTTTGCGGCAGTCCTGCAGCCCAGCGGGGAACGCCAAGAATCCACAACTGAAACCTCCGCCAAGCCGCAGCCGGCGTCTGCCGGCCCGGACGGACGCTCCGGCCGGGTCGCGCGGCCCGAGGACCCGCCGGTCACCGAACAGGAGCGTGGCCAAGCGCGGACAGCCCTGCGGCGGCATCCGCGTGCCGCCGAGTTGCTTTCGGGCAAGTATCCGCCTGACACCGTGTCTGCGACACGGGAATGGACCGCAGCGAGCCGGGACTGGTGGGCGTCGCTGCCCGCCGACTCGCGGAGCGCGGCAGTTCGGGTGCATCCGCACCTGATCGGCAATCTCGACGGCGTTCCCGACACTGTGCGCGACGATGCCAACCGGTTGTCCATTCGTCGCGATGTGGATCGGCTGACCGCGGCCCGCAATCTCGATCGCCGGCACCACGGGCAACTCGAGAACCTGCGTCAGACCCGAGACGACTTGGCCGTGATCGAGAGCAGCGGGGGCACGCGGGTTTACCTCCGATCGTTCGACGCGACAGCGTTCGGCGGCGTGGGCAGCGCCGTCCTGGTGATCGGCAATCCCGAGGCCGCTGCGGTGGCCTGGCACGTGCCCGGCGCTGCTCTCGGCGTGCAAGGCAGGCTGTTGAAGTCCTTTGCGAGGTCCGCGGTCAACCACTATCGGGCGACAACGCACGCCGATCGCGACGCCGATTTCGCGTCGGTGGTGTGGCTCGGATACCACGCCCCGCCGCGGCGTGACGTGCTGCGGGGAACGTTCTCCGCCGCTAACGCGGCGGCGGGCGGCCACCTGCTGGCCCGGGACATCGCGGCGTTCGCCGAGTCCCGCAGGTCGCAGGACGGCAGCACGGTGAAACTCCATGTGGTCGGGTACAGCTTCGGCACCGCAGTGGTGGGTTTTGCGGGACCGCGGTTGGCGCCGCATGTGGAGTCGGTGATTTTGCTCGGAGCGCCCGGCGTCGGCCCGATCCACGAGGCGCGCGGGTTCGGGATCGGTGCGGACAACGTCTATGTCGCGGCTTCAGCCGACGATCCGATTACGTGGATCGGATCGGCCGAACGCCGAACGCCGGGCGTCGTCGTCGGCCGACTTGGCGTCGATCCAGCGGCGCAACGGTTCGGCGCTCGGCGCATCCCAGCCCAGTACCCCGAATCGGGGCAGTTCACAGGCCCGCAGAACATCCATGTCAGCTATTGCTGGTTCGATCCGCAGTCAGGCGGGTCGACCGAGGCGCTGGACGGTCTGGTTCGAATCGTCACGGGTCGCGGCGACAGTATCCCGTTCGCCCAGCCGCGTCCCGGGACCAGGAACGCGCTCGGCGTTCCGGCCGATCCCGAGCGCGGGCGCCTGCCCGAGGCGAGCGTGCCGCGGGGAACAGGCCCGGATGTTGTGGGTCTGCCGAGGGACGCCGACGATTGCGTGGCCAGGGCAGCTCAGGCGGTGGCGGCATTGGGGCTCGCCGACGGGCAGATCCCCGGTGCGGACGAACGGAACGCGTCGGCGCTGGAATCGGCGATCCGGGCACAGTTGACCGAACTGAGCCTGCCGACTGAGGGCGGCCGCATGTCCGAAATCGCCGACCAGGTCGCGAACGCGATTCGCCGTTCGGACGCGGACAGCGGCCCGGACACCGCGGTGTTGGTGGTGGATGACGGCGCCCGGATCCATGCTGTCGTCCTGGCCGACGCCGGCGGGGCGAATGTGGTGGCGGTGTTCGATTCGCTTCTGCACGGCCCGCATTCGACGGAAGAATGGATCGGCAGGCAGCCGTTCCATTGGGTGAAACAGGCGTATGTCGCCTATTTCCGTTTCGGCGACCACGGATTGGAGGCCGTAGTCGAACCCGACGCGGTGTTCTCGCGTCCCGGCCCTGGACGTGACATCACCGGCGGCCCGGATCCAGATCCGCGCGGGCAAGATGTGCACCGCTATGGCCAAGTGCCAGGTCTCCCGGAGCCCACACAGCCCGCGGCTCTGCCGTTGCCATTCACGAGGTATTTCATCGTAGGACCGAACTCGATCCAATGGGACCTTGACATGACCGCTCGCGAAGGCGGAGCGGCGCCGCGAGCCTTGGAGCAAGGATTGGGGGGACGATTCACGCGGTTCGGCTCGCACGACGACATCGGCCGTGTGCTGGTCGAGCTCGGCGAGGGTGCAGCTGCGTTGGTCGTCGATCCGACCTTTCTGAGAACTGATCCGGATCCCAGTTCCCCGGATCCGGTCGGCGCCACGGCCCACGTCATGCACTGCGAGAACAACGAACTCTACGTGTATCCGCTCACTGGGCGGCCTCGCTCTGTCTATCTTCCCGAAGGCGACGATGAGCAGCCCTCGGACCAGCAACCCTGGGCACTCGTGCTGCGCCGCGACGGAACCGCGGTCCGGCCGGTGGAAACTCACGACTGGGAGTTCGGACTGCCGCGGATTTCCGTCGGAGTAATCGCAGGCGAGCTGGTGTCCGAAGCCCTCCCCCCTGGGGAGGTCGTCAGTCCGAGCGAACTCACGGACGTCCCTTCGTTGACCTCGTTCCTCCACGGCCACGTCATGCCCTGGATTCCGGTCGGGCACATCGTGCTCGACGGAATCGACGGGGACCGAGTGGTGGTGGGCGGCGCTCCGATGACAGTGCAGGAGATGCTGCTGTCCAGTGCGGAAATCCAGTGGGTAGGCCGTGCTCCGGGTTTTCCAGTGCTCGACGTGGAATTCCGGAGCGGTTCTCCGGTGGATTCCGCGGTAGCACAACGGATTGCCGACATCGCGGGTATGACTGTCGCCGTCCCCGCCCCAGGGACCGCAGCGGGGTGGGCATTCATCCACCCCGAGCACCTGCACGGCGCTCGCGGCACGGTGAGGTTGGCAACCGACGGAACACTGGTGCTCCACCACGACGACGGCCGTGCCGAACCCATCCGTCCGGAGGAGCACCTCGGCCCGATGCTGGGTGCGGGAGCGCGAAAACTCACGTTCCGTATTTACGACAAGGTTCTGGCGGTGCGGAGGGCGGTCAAAGACGGCGATTCCGAGGAATTCACGCCGGCCGAGCAGCTCGCGGAAACGCTGCGGGTCTCCGAACTGGGCTTGTGGCAGGTTGCGGGCATCTACGGCCTCGTCACCGTGCACGGTCGTCCGGCACTGCTCATGGACTATTACCCAGGACACAGCAAGGCGCTGACGCACCGCCAGAACATCCTGGGGAAACCCGACCAGTGGAATTTGCTGCCTCCCGACACCAAAGAGCTGACGGATGTGTCGCGGCTCAACGAAAGAAGCCTGGAAACACTGTCGGGGCTGAGAGGGTTCTTCAAGGACAGATTCAGCGTGACGGATCCGCAGTTCTTGATCGATTCGGATGGCGGCGTCCATCTGAGCGACTTCGGCTCCTTGTTTGTGTTTCGACACCCGCGCATGGGAAATCCGCCAGATGCCGAAGACCCGGACGTGATCGCGGAGATCGGACGCCTCGCGGGCGTCACACAGCGTGCGCTCAATGCCCGAAACGCGCGGCGACAAGCCGGACTGGACCCCGATTTACTCGACTTGATTACCAAGATCCTATTCGAATCCAGAGAAGTCGACGAGGCCCCGAACACCAAGCCACGCCTGGCGGAGGAACTGTATAGCCTCGACAATGTCCGCCTGAAAGGCTGGCACAATCCGACACTGTCGGACAAAGACATCGAAGTTCTGGCTGCCGGGATCCGCGGGTTACGCGACGACTACCCGCAGATTCCGCTGCGCGAAGTCACCGTCGGCCAAATACGACGCCATGTCGGCGGTGAGAAGTCCCGGACGACGTGGAGGCTGCCGAGCTCGCGACACCCAGACCCCGACGTGGTCGTCGGCCTGCCCATGGCCACATTCTCCGGGCGCAACCCGGCGGAGTGGTTCGGCGAGATCCGGCGACAGCTGCGAAAGACCAGCGACGCGGATGTCATCGCGATCAGCGGCATTTCCGATTCCAGTGCAGGTGCGGGGAATAGCGATGCGGCCGATTGGGTGCGCGCCGTGCAAGCCTGCCTGGACGACGGTTTCGAGCGGAACACCAGTTTGTGGCGAGTGGAACCGCGGGCGGTAGCCGACGCGGCCAGGCTTGATCTCGGCACAGTCAACAGCGTCTTCCGGGGCGCGGCAAGGGTGGATCCGAAGATCGTGCGCACTGTGCTGCGCACTGCCGTTCGCGTGATGCGCGCCGAGGGTCTGCGGCTCGACCGTCCTGCGACCATCGCCGATATCGCCGATCGGGCCGGTGTGGCCCCTGCCGTGGCGATAGCGGTGACGACCGGTGTCACCGCACCGCCGTTGAGTCCGGATCTGGTCAGATCTGTTCTTGCGGAGTCCAACCCGGGCGAGAGCCCGGCCATCGACGTCGCGGCCGAGTTGGAGCGGCGTGTTCATGCGCTGCTCGCAGCCGAACCGGAAGTGGTGGCGCGCGTACGCGCCGCCGCGAGCCGCATCGCGGCAGGCGAACTCGACGACTGGCTGTCCCACGATCTACAGCTGCTGTCGGGCCCGGAATCCGGCGACGCCGACGCGACACTGCCCGTCGGCCTCGATGTGGTCGGCGTGCCTACCGGAGGAGTCGACGACATGGAGCAGATGGCCGCGGCCGGTGTCCGGACCATCGAGGTCGACGTGGCGCTTTCGGCGGACGGGGTCGCCATGGCGTTCGTCGACCCCGACGGCTCGCGGCCTGACGTACCTGCTTCGCTCGCCGGGATGAGCGCGCGGGAGGCCGTCGTCGACGAGGTCGGCGTTCACCTGTCGAACCTGGGCGTGCGGGCCGTAGAGCTGGGTGTCGCCCTGCAGGTGCGATGGTTCCCCGTGGCAGGCGGTTTCGGCCCGGAAGTTCTGGTGACGGCGACCATGACCGCTCTGGAGGCGACCGGCGCTCGGTACCGAGTCAGCGGCGAGGGCGCACCGCTGCTGCAGGCGGCACGTCGCCTGCTCAACCCGGCAATCGTGATCGACGCCGAGATCAGGAGCGTCAAATCGCAGCGGGAGATCAGGAGATGGCAGCGGGACCTCCGCGGCCTCGGCATTCGCGCGGTGTCGGTGTCCACACGCGATGTCGGGCGGTACGAAGGCTTGGGAGCCGTGATCCTGCGGGACGACGGTGGCCGAGCGGCCGTGGCGGCCGCCCTCGACGCCCAACCGACGGTGATGGGCGTCGTCACCGGGGATGTGGTAGCCGCACGTGCAGTCGGCGCCGAGCAGGATGTCCGTGACCGCCACTACGTCTCGAAATTCGGGGAGGCGGAACGCGCAGAACTGCGGGCCTGGTTGATGCGTCGCCTCCGCGGACGGCCAGACCACGACGTCGAGGGCGTTGTGGCCACTGTGCAGGCGATGGCGGCCAATACCATTGGTTCCGATCACGTTCCGCTGGCACTGATCACATTCACCGAGGCGGGCGGCGCACCGCGGATCGACGTCTACGACCGGGGCAGTGCCAAGCCGGATTGGGCGGACACCCCGGAACCGGATTGGAGCACCGTCGACCGGCACGGCGTAGTGCATTTCTTGCAGGAACGGCACTGGATCCGATCAGTGTGGGTCGCCCTCGAACCGCGGCCACAATATGAACCGGGAGCGTCGACCGCCACGCTGAGCCTTCCTCGGTTGGCTCAAGTGGCTGTGGTCAACGCCGTTCGAGCACACGAGCATCCAACGTCCGACCAAGGACCCGAACTCGACGGAAGCGCCCCGCAGGCCGCGAGCGTCGCGCACGAGCAGTCGTGGGCCGGCCGGACGCTCAACACCGTGATCGACTGGTTCGCACCCAAGGCGACCGGTTCGGCCGCACCGCCGCCCCCGCGTGAGCGGGGGATCATGAACAAGCCAGACCATGTGATAAGTGCCCAAACGCTCCAGATGGCGTGCGAGGACGCCGGGCTGGAGACAGCCCTGGCGACGACGAACGCGTGGTTCGATGACATTCCCTCAGCCGCTATCCCGGTCGCGCGTCTGCTGTCGCGCGAGTTCTTGTCGCACATCGCGCTCACGTTCACCGGCGAAGCGGAGGTCGTGATGGCGTGGACCGCACACTACGGCGGACAGCGCGCGTATGTCGGCGTGCTACTCGACAACCCAGTGCATTCCCTCTCACCGGAACAGCGGCCGCTGCCGAATGGAACCAGCGTAGACACCAAACTGCGCCTAATGGCCATGATGTCTCACGGGTACGGGGTTGCCGACCTGACCTATCGAGACCCGCATCGGCACAAGGGGAAACGTACGGCCTTCTGGTTCGACGTACGCCTCGACCAGCCGATCAGCGACGACGCCGAGCCTGCAACCGACAGGCTGCCTGCCACTTCCGTGGCCGAGAGCAGTGCCGAACGGCCCGACGGCATCGGACTGACCATTCGTGTCATGCGCCCCGACGAAGATCTGACGATCGTGCAGAGAATCGACGCGATCTGTCTTGGCGACATTCCGGCGCCATCGCCGGTGTTCCACAGTTGGGCCGAAGGGGGGTACCTGTTTGTCGCGGAACTCGACGGCCATGCCGTCGGCTATGCCTCAGCCGTACGCGGCCGAACCGGAACCGCCCACATCCAGGGCCTTGCGGTAATACCCGGATACCGCGGGCACCGGATCGGCTGGAACCTGTGGAACTTCAGTCAGAAGCGACTGTTAGCAGACGGGGTGACCCGATTCGTTGCAGTGTGCAAGGTCGACAACGTCCTGATGCACCGCATCTACCAGCAAGCTGGATACCAATTGGAGGGAGTGGCCCCCGCCTACTACGGCGAGGACGGCGACCGCCTGGTGTGGAGCTGGAACGCTGCTGACCCGGTTCGGGCGGCGGGTGGAGTCGCCCCAGCGCCAATCGAGGTGAAGTCGGCTCCGGTATTGGATACGGCAGCGCTCGGTCGAATCGACCCGCACGGACCGCCGATACGACACCATGCCGCCCCCGACGGCACCATCGTAACGTCGCCCCACGAACCCGATTTCGCTGCGCTCCGCCGAATCGACCGGTCGATCGGCGACTGGCTGCTGCGGCAATGGCACGAGCAGGGATACCTCTTGGTTGCCTCGCGCGACAGCAAACCCGTTGGATACGTCGTTGCCGGGGTCGACATCGACGATAGCGTCGCCAAACTAGTGCACCTTGCTACCGCCGATCCAGGCGACCTCGCCGTCAGCGAGACGCTTCTGCGCGCCGCGGCTCGCCAGCTCAACGAAGACGGCTTCCGCCGCTTCGTATTTCCAGATTTCGACGCACGTCACGGGTGGTTATGGAGCCGAGAAACATAAGGAACGGTCAAGATCGCCGCTCCTTGCTCGCGTACCGGACGATGCCATGCGAATCTTCCCTCTACCGGAATCCGGCTTGAGTATTGCACTTAACGTGCACTTTCAGGAGGGTGTCATGTCGACTGCGGCGTCGCGGGACGAGGCGACCGTGGAGCGGACCGCGCACCACGGGCTGCCCATAGCCGTCACCCTGGCGCGATCGGAGTTGTCACGGGATTCGCGGGAGCTGGGAGCGGAGTTACTGCGGCTGTGCAGGCAGGCGCGCGGCCGCGCGGCCTTGGAGGTGCGCGCGAAGATGGCCGCCTCCGGTCTGCCGGACGAGGTGTTGCGCCGGATGGGGATGGCCGACGGGTGCGGAAGTCGCCGGCAGGAGCTGCACGACGAGGGAGCAGTACGACGTCGAGCCACGACAGTGGCTGCATTCGGCATGAAGGTGAGAACGATATGAGTCACGCGATGGACGATCTCGAGTTCGAGACTTGGCGCAGGCTGTACGCGGTGCTGGAGCTTCAGGACAACATCGCCGCGATAAGGGTCCGCGAAAGTTCCACTGACGGCGCTGTTTCGGTCGAGGTCGACGGCGCGGGCGCGCCGCAAGTCATTTCGTTCACCCGTACGGTCTCCACAATGGCGCCCTGCGAGGTGGAACAGTTGGTCGCCGCGTCGACTGATCGTGCGGCGCGGCGAGCGCTGGCCGAGCGCGGCGGGCTGGTCGCGGACTTCAACGAACAGTTCGCCCCGCACACAGTAGTTCTGTAACCGTCTTCTCAGGGGTTTCCTATGACTGACATTGTCGCCACCACACCCGCCATCCGGACCTACGGCGACGCCAACGCGGCGTTGGCCGCGCAAGTGGCCGCAGCGGGAGCAACCGACCAGGCCGCGACCCTTGCCGTGGCAGTGCCGATCTTCGGCCTGATCGGAGCCGATTTTCTGGCAGCGTTCGCGACCGCTCAGGCCAACCACTTCACCTCCGTCAACGAGCTTGCCGCGGTGCATGCGGCGACCGCACTGACCGCGCACCAGGTTGCGGCCGAATACGAGGCGGCGGAGGCGGTTTCAGGCGCCGGGTTCGATTCCATCGAGCGCCGCCGATGAGCTCGCCGCTCGGTCCGACGATCGTGGAATCCTTGCGGCGCAGTGCCGCCGCGCCGGTGGTCAACCGGCCGGTCAACGACATTCTCGCCGACATGGGCCTGCCGCGGCTGCCTGCGCTTCCCCCGGCGGCGCCGCTGCCCGACCTGCCGCCGCTGCCCATCCTTGACCTGAGCGCACTGACCAAGCCGCTGACCGATCTCGCTGGCAGCTTCGGCACCGGACAACTGGGCGCACCGGTGTCGCCGAAAGACAATGCCAAAACCGGTGTTTCGGAGCCCTCGCCCGCCCTCGACCCGGCACAGCTCATGTCGGCCGTCGGCACAGTGCTGCAATCAGTGTCACAGTTGGGTTCGACGGCCGCGCAGGCACTCGGCTCGATGTGGCAGGGCGCAGGCGCCTCGGCCGCGGGCGCCAAGCAAGCGCAGGCGAGCGGTGACACGGCGGCGCTG
>JABFVX010000078.1 GCA_013362555.1 Mycobacteriaceae bacterium | reverse complement strand
ACGCGTGGTTCCACGGCAAGCCGATAACACTGGAGGACCACCAGAATTCGCGCTGGGTTGTGGAGCCGCTGCATCTGCTGGACTGCTGCCAGGAGTCCGACGGCGGGGTCGCGCTGGTGATCACCAGCGCCGAACGAGCCAGAGACCTGCCGCAGCGGCCTGCCGTCATCGTCGCCGCGGCCCAGGGCAGCGGGCCCAACCAGTTCATCATGACCAGCTACTACCGCGACGACATTGCCGCGCTGCCGGAGATGGGCGTGGTCGGCGGGCAGTTGTGGTCGCAGTCCGGGCTGACTCCGTCCGACATCGACCTCGCGATCCTCTACGACCACTTCACGCCCTATGTGTTGATGCAGCTGGAGGAGCTCGGGTTCTGCGGCCGCGGCGAGGCGCGCGACTTCGTCGCCGCGGGCAGCCTGGAGCTAGACGGTGCACTCCCGCTGAATCCGCACGGCGGCCAGCTCGGCGAGGCGTACATCCACGGCATGAACGGCATTGCCGAGGGCGTGCGGCAACTGCGCGGCTCCGCGGTGAACCAGGTGCGGGCCCGGAATGTGCTCGTCACCGCAGGCACCGGAGTTCCGACCAGCGGATTGGTCCTTTCGGCGGGCTGACCGTTCTTATACGGTGTAAGGATGACAGAGCAGTCGACGTCGCTTCCGCTTCCGGTGAACGGCAATGACGCGCAGGACGATCCGCGCAGCGATTTCCCCCGCTTCCGCCCGGCAACCCCGGGGCCGTCGTTCGGTCCGTTCGTCGCGGCGATGCGCACGCTGCAAGACCTCGCCGTGTCGGTCGACGCGCCGGACGAGGTGCTCGACGCCGCGCTGGCGCAGGCGCAGAGCCTGGTCGAGCTGCTGAGCCCGTACCAGGCGGGCGAGGGCCAGGCCCCGGCCGGGCGGGTGATGGAGCTGCCGGGCCGCGGCAACCTCCTCATGCCGCCGTGGTCGATCGAGCAGTTCGACGTCGACGGCGTCCGCGCCACCGGCGTGCTGCGCAGGTACCACCTCGGCGGCAATGGCGCCGCGCACGGCGGGGTGCTGCCGCTGGTGTTCGACGACAACTTCGGCATGGTGGTGTTCGCCGCCAAGCGCCCCATCAGCCGCACGGCCTACCTGCATGTCAACTACCGCAAGGTGACCCCGCTCAACGTGCCGCTGGTCATCGAGGGCCGCGTCGACCGGGTCGAGGGCCGCAAGACCTACGTCGCCGCCCGCCTCACCGAGGCCGACGGCACCCTCCTCGCCGACGGCGAAGGCCTCATGGTCGCCTTGCTCCCCGGCCAGCCGTAACCAAAATCCAGAATGACCCGTGACGTGCGCCTGACGCACGTCACGGGTCATTCTGGAAAGGTTTCTCAGACCAGTTCGGCGGTGAGGGTGATGTTCGGGACGCCCGCGAGGGCCTGGCTCACCGGGCAGTTCTGCTTGGCGTCTTCGGCGACGGCCTGGAACTCCTCCGGGCTCAGGCCGGGGACCGCGGCCCGGACCGTCAGCGCGATGGCGGTGATGCCGGTGCCGGGCTGGAAGGTCACGTCCGCGCGGGTGTCGACGGAGGCGGGGGTGTAGCCCTTGCCGCCGAGGATGTGCGAGAAGGCCATGCTGTAGCACGACGAATGCGCCGCCGCGATGAGTTCCTCCGGGCTGGTGACGCCGTTCGGCTCTTCGGCGCGCGCGGGCCAGCTGACCTCGTAGCTGCCGATGTTCGACGAGTTCAGCGACACGGTGCCCTTGCCGTCCGCGAGGCCGCCTTCCCAGTGGGTGGCTGCGGTGCGCGTGGTGGCCATATGGAATCTCCCGATTCGTATGTGATGGAGCGGATGGGATTGCCAGCCTATCGGGCCGCCCGGCGTGCCGCCGTTGGCGGCCGCGTAGCATCGCCGGGTGGGTTCGACGATGTTCGCGGTGGCTATTCCGGTTGCGTTGGCGCTGATCATGTTCGGGTTGGGGCTGGCGCTGACTGCGGGGGATTTCGGGCGCGTCGGGCGGCATCCCAAAGCGGCGGCGGTCGCGCTGCTGTGTCAGATGGCCGTGCTGCCCGCGGTGTGTTTCGGGCTCATCCACCTGTTCGGGATCAGCGGAGCGCCCGCGGTCGGAATGATGCTGCTGGCCGCCGCGCCGGGCGGCCCGTCGGCTAACCTCTTCAGCCATTTGGCCGGTGGCGACGTGGCGCTCAACATCACGCTCACGGCGGTCAATTCGGTGCTGGCGGTGTTCACGCTGCCGCTGGTGGTGTCGTTCGCGTACACCCAGTTCTACGACGACGGTGCGAGCATCGGCCTGCGTCCGGACAAGTTCGCGCAGGTGTTCGCGATCGTGTTGGTTCCGGTCGCGGCGGGGATGTGGGTGCGGCGGCGGTTCCCGGGCTGGGCCGAGCGGATGCGCGGCCCGGTGAAGGCGGCGTCGGCCGTGGTGCTGGCGCTGGTGGTGACAGGCGCGGTGCTCAAGGAGTTCGACACCTTTCGCGACAACTTCGGTGCGCTGGGCGGAATCTGCCTGACCCTGTCGACGCTGAGTTTCGCGGTCGGCTACCTGGTCCCTCGGCTTGTCGGCGTCGCGGAGCGCCAGGCTATCGCGGCGGCGATGGAGATCGGCATTCACAACGGCGCCCTGGCCATCGCGGTCGCGGTGTCGGTGCTGGACAACGAACAGATCGCGGTCGCCCCGGCGGTCTACGCCATTCTCATGAACATCCCCGCGGCCGTGGCCGCCTTCCTCCTCGCCCGCCGGCGCCCCCCGAGGCCCGAAGGCGTCCTTCCCGCACAGTGACCGAACGATAGGCGGCGATCAGGACAGTGCGGCTTCGGCGGCGCGGTGGGCGCGGGCGCGGTCGGCGGGGACCAGGCCCAGGCGGGTGCGGCGGTCCAGGAGGTCGCCCGGGGTGAGGGCGAGTTCGTGGGTCACGGCGAAGGCGAATTCGGCCTCGGTGACGTCGAGCCCGTCCGCGACCGGGGCCGGCCGTGCCAGGGC
>JABFVX010000435.1 GCA_013362555.1 Mycobacteriaceae bacterium | reverse complement strand
GCCCGGGACCTGCCCACAGCGCGCCCGGAACCTGCGCACCGCGCTCCGCCTCATGAGCGCGCAGGGCTTCGCCGGCACCTCCATGCGGACCATCGCCACCGCATGCGACCTCAACGTCGCCACGCTGTACCACTACTTCCCGTCCAAGGCGGACATCCTCCGCGCCCTGGTCAAGGAACGCGCCTATCCGGACCGCTTCACCGAGACCCCGCCCGTCGACACCGCGCTGCCGCCGCGCGAACGCCTCGTCGACCTGATGACCCGCCTCTGGCAGTCCGCCCTCGCCGAACGCGAACTCCTGCGGCTGGTGCTGAGCGAAGGCCTGCGCGGCGACGAACTGTCCCGCGGCGTCGCGGGCGGCCTCACCATCGCCGCCGACGCCAGCATCGCCCGCTGGCTCGCCGAGCTGTTCCCCGAACTCCCCTCCGGGCGCACCCGGATCGCCCGGCTGCTGCGCGCGCTGCTGGAAACCGCGCTCGTCGACCACCTGGCCGCGGCCCGGCCGGGAGTGCGCGAGCGGCTCCGCGAGGAGGTCGCGGACCTGGCAGGGCTGATCTTCCCGGAACGGGGCTGAGGGGACGGGCTCCCTCGGCCCGCGCACTGCCCCGATCCGTACGACCCCCTCGATCGACACCGCCCCTCGAACGGCAGCCTCCGTGGAACGGCAAGCCCCGCGGCACAGCCGACTCCCCCGAGACAGCAAAGGGCGGGTGCCGCGCATTGCCGCGCGGCACCCGCCCCTATTGCCTGCATCCGTGCTTCCGTACCTGCGTCAGCGGCGCGCAGCCATCAACGCATCACGTGTCCCGCGTCAACGCATCACGTGTCCCGCGTTCACCAGCAGCATCTGCCCGGTGATCGCCTTCGACCGGTCCGACAGGAAGAACGTCACGGTCTCCGCGACGTCCTCGTCCGACGCCATCTCGGGCAGCGCCATCGGCTCCACCAGCTGCGCCAGCACCTGGTCCGCGCTCTGCCCGGTGGCCTGCGCCTGCATCGACACGAAGCCCTCCACCGGCGGACCCCACATCCAGCCCGGCGCCACCGAGTTCACCCGGATGCGGTGCGCGCCCAGTTCGTGCGCCAGCGCGTACATCGCCGACGTCAGACCGCCCTTGGACGCCGCGTACGCCATCTGCGGCGCCTCGCGCGGCGGCACCAGCTGCGACTGGGTGTTGATGAACACCACCGAACCGCCGCCGTCCTTCAACGCCGGAAGCGCGGCCTTCGTCATCGCGAGGCTGCCCACCAGGTTCACCTCGACGACCTGACGCAGGACGTCCCAGTCCATGTCGGTCAGCCCGCCGAACACCGAGTCCAGCGCCGCGCAGTTCACCAGGCCGTCCACCTTGCCGAACCGGCTCACCGCGAGGTCCACCAGCGCCTGGCACTGCGCCGGGTCGGTGATGTCGGTAACTGCCCAGGCCACCCGCTCACCGGACGGGTCGATCTCCTCGGCCGCCTTCACCAGGTTCGCCTCGGTCCGCGCGCCGAGCACCACGTTGGCGCCGTCACGCGCCGCGGCCAGCGCGATGCGGCGACCCAGACCCGGGCCCACCCCGGACACGACGACGGTCTTGCCTGCGAGAATCATGCGCTCCGCTCCCATTCCCCCGTCACGCCGGTCTGACGAGCCGTCAGATTACGGGCGGAGGCGTGCGAAAACCAGACCTGCCGGCCGGCTGCCGCGGCGGTATCCACCCCGCATCTACTCCGCCGCGGCCAGGTCGCGGGGCAAGCGCGCCGGCGAGGGCATGACATCGGGGCCGAGCCGCTCGGCCGCGGCCTTGATGTGCGGTGACTCGTACACCGTGCGCACCACCGGCAACACCGCCGACAACGTCGTCCGCAGCCCCCGCAACCCCGCGGTCACCGCGAACGGCGGCAGCGGACGATGCCCGTACATGGCATGCGCCCACGACGGAAGCGCCCCGTACGCCAGATCCGCGATCCGCCGCCACAGCAGCTCCCGGGCCGGCCACAGCACCGGATGCACCGGCGGCCGCCGCAGGAACTCCCAGACTTCGTCGGACTCTTCGGAACGCCCCAGGGCCGGCCGCACGTCCTCGAAGTACGCCCGCATGGCCGCGCCGTTGTCCGGCACCTCCCGCGGCCCCAACCCGACCAGCGCGGCGGCGGCACGCTGCTCGGCGAAGTACCGGTCCAGTTGGCCGTCGGTCAGCGGGAAGCCTGCCCGCCGGGCGACGTCGGCGTACGACACGATCGCCGCGCAGTGGATCCAGCGCAGAAGAGCAGTCTCGTCTATGCGGTACCGCTCGCCCGTCTCCGGATCCACGGCGGTGAGGTGGCTGTGGATCCGCCGCACGCGCTTGCCGATCCGCTCGGCCTCGGCGCGCGAGCCGTAGGTGGTGACGCCCACGAAGTCCGCGGTGCGGAACAGCCGCCCCCAGGGGTCCTTGCGGAACTCCGAGTTCTGTACGACGCCCCGCACCGCGCGCGGATGCAGCGCCTGCAGATACAGGGCGCGCACGCCGGCCACCCACATGATGGGGTCGGCGTGCAGCTGCCACGTCACCGAATCCGGACCGAACAGACCGGGGTCCGGAGCCTCACCGCCCGCGACCGCGTCGCCCTTCGCCACCGTTTCCGTCACACGACGACTGTACGACCTGATCAGTCGACGGGCTGATACTGGCTGGTCTGCCCCTGGTCGTCGGTGAACTTGAGGACCTGCTTTCCGCTGTACGAGTCCTTGGTGAACTCGTACGTCGCGACGCGGGTCACCTTGGTGCCGTCCTTCTCCGACTCGTCGCCGCTGCCGCACCCGGTCATCCGCGTCTTGACCTTGCTCGGCTTGAAGGTGGTCTTCGCCCCCTCGACCGATACCTTGCCTTCGGTCCTGGTCGTCAGCTTGGTGGAGCAGGAGTACACGGTGTTCTGCAGCAGGCCGTACTCGGTGTAGGAACCGTCGCTCTCGATGGTCAGGATGATGCCGGTGCCGGTGGTCGGGGCG
>JABFVX010000107.1 GCA_013362555.1 Mycobacteriaceae bacterium | reverse complement strand
AGCAGCAGCCGCAGCCGCAGCCGCAGCCGCAGCCGCAGCCGCAGCAGCAGGCGCCGCAGGCACAGCAGGCGCCGGCTGCTGCGCCTGCGGCTGCGGTTGTGCCCGTTGCGCCTGCCGCTGTTCAGTCGCAGTTGCCTAACGAACGGGTGTTAAATGTCGGAAGATCTGTGACGGCCTTCGAACGGATGATTGCTAACCCGGAGTACCGATTGCTGCCAACGTCCTCTGAAAAAGAGCGGAAGTTCTTTGAAGCGGCGCGTGCGAAATCGTTGATTGACTCTGAAATTGCCCAGAACACTACGTGGATGGCTGGGGCCAGTGCGAAATTGAGTGAGACTTTAGGTTTCGATCACAGTGGCGCTCACGATTATCGGATCGCGGAGTTGGAGGAGGCGCGAACAAAGGCTTCCGATCAGCTCAACAATGCTCGGACGCAGCTGATGTCCGAGTGGGCGAACCTGCCCGACGCCCGGCAGGAATTGAGGGTTCCTCAGCATGACGAACCTCCGCGCACGGTGCTCAACTCGAATGAGATTTCCGAGCTCACGAATGCAACGAAGTCATTCTCAATGGAATCCAAGTTGCCCGCGTGCGGCGCGCAGGACGATAATCAGCGAGCGATATGCCTGTCGTACATCGTCGCACAGCTGCAAGCGACTCGATATCACGGAGACATGCCTGAAATTGATGAGTTGGTGGTAGCGGCCAGAAAGGGGGGTGCTATTCCTGACAGCCTTTTCAAGGCGGCCTCGGACTATGGTCGTGACAAGTCGCTCGTGAACAGTCGAATACTGCAAGAAGCAGTGCGGTACTGGCGGGACAACAGGCCGTCGCCATAGCCGCCGACGCTTGGCGGGGACTGCGGGCGGTTCGGGTGATGCGAATGGTGCTGGTGTGGGACCGAGCACATATCAGCCTGTGCATCAGTAAGCGGGCGGCGTTGAGTGCCGCCGCGAGCACCTCATGCTGCCGCGGGCGGGTCGTGCTCGCCGTGGGTGTGGCCGGGTCGGGTTCCGTCACGTTCGGCGCGGTCGCGTCGGAACCGTCCCGCGCGGTGAGCGAAGGTTTCGTGCAGTAATCGGAGTATGCGGAATCGGTGGTGTGACCGCGGTCGCCGTTGTGGGTCGAGGTGCTGGGGTGGGATCCATTGCACTGGTGCAGGGCTCGGGTCGTCGGGGGTGGGGATGCGGGTGGTCCATCCGGTGGGGCCGTCGTGGACGGATCGGTTGCAGCGTGGGCATGCGAGGGCGAGGTCCCTGTCAAGTTCTTAAGCTAACCCCTTCGTGAGACTCTCTGAACTGCACCATCTGCCGAAAGGGGTCGGCGGTCGGTGGCGCCCCGCGTGATGACTCCGCTCCGGCCAGCAGTGAGTGCGCTAACGCGCACTCGCCTGGGACCACTCCTAGCCTTCCCGCGACGCAGCCTCCTCAGAGCTGTCTGCGTGCCGGTCCGTCATCGATCGCACCCTTTCCGCCAGGTCGGGCCAATCCAACTTTTCGATGGCGCAGCGGTCCGGGTTGCCGACATCGACGAACGGGCGGTGGTGCTGCGCGTAGACGAGCAGTCCCAGATGCAGGCACTGGCCCGATCGCAGCCGGGTCCTGCCGATTATGCCCGGTACCCCCGAGCGCCGGACCCACGACTACGCCTGCCACGGCACCACCAGCTTGTTCGCAGCATTCAACTTCGCCGACGGCACCGTCATCTGTGAACTGCATCGCCTGCATAGGACGGTCGAGGTTTCCCTGACCAGTATGGCGGCCTCGCGACGGCTCATTCGTCGAGGAGGTTGGTCGGCAACTTAAGCATTGTGGCGCCTGGTGGATGTCGGGACGAGGCTAAGGTCCCGAGCTTCGGTCCCAGCCGGCGCCGACGAGCTACCAGTCGACGATGTCAATAGCGGGGCTCCGCAGGTTTGGGCTGATCCGGTCCAATGCCTCGATCGCGCCAGCGCGGTCGACCCGGCCACTGGCCACATTGCCAGTCCCCAGGGTGGCCACCGGCTCACCGTCGAAAGAGAAGGTGAGCTGCAGGGTGCAAGCGGCTTGGTTGATCCGGCGGCGGCCCGCCGCGATCATCGCGTCCGCGGCCGCTGCTCGATTGATCGCGGTTCCTGACTGGGTGTGGAGAGTTCGATCGGTGGACCATGTCGTTAGTGTCCAGGTGATCATCGGTTCCTCCAAGGACGATAGGTGTGTAGCCACATCGTCTTCAGATCTCGTTCAATGCGATCACGGCATCCGGTGGCGGCGACCTAATCTGTGGACAACCTTTGGCTTGTGGATATGCAGTTCAGAGATCGAGTCCCGCGTTGTTGGCGACGCCGATATCGGCAGCGTCCGGCACACGCGGGCAGAGCGGAGTAGCGTTCGAAGAGCCGAGATCGGCGCCGATCGCTTGCTCAATGAGCGTGGCCGCGCCTGTTCCTTCAGGCTTGGCTCGGGGTTTGGACGGCTTACGTTTGCCGCTTAATGCTGGCTGCGGTGAGGGATGTTCGACATAGCGGTAGTCGTCGCGCGTCGGATCGGCGCGGTGCACAGCCCCGTCGAGGCAGACGGCGACCGCGGTGCGGTGGGTCTCGCGCAGGATGTCGATGGCACTGTCGTAGCCAACACGGTCGAGCAACTGCCAGGTCACCGGGCCCATCTGCAGATCAACCCAACGTAAGGTGCGGCGCTGGCGCTCGCTGTACACCTCGCGCCGCTCGGCGGTGTAGTTGAGCCGGCGTTCCCATGTCAGCTGCACAGTGGAGTTCACCCACTGACCCCGCTCGATGCTGGGTGGCATGGGCAACTCGTAGTCCACACCCATCATGTGTCCCCGCGCCCCGGCGAAACCTTCCAGTACGCCTTGGGCCGCGTCCGCGGATTTGAAGCAAACTAGGACTTTGCCCCAATCAAGTGTCACGAACGCTTCCTGGGTGCGCGCGAACCGCACCGAGATCTCGGCCTGTTGCTCCCCATAGACGCGGAGAGTCGTGTGGTTGATGACCGCGCCCGGCCTATGCAATTCACTGCCAGTTCGCCGCATGACCACCGCCGGCATCCGACTCTGGGTTATTGCGACCGTTGGAGGCCTTGGAAATCCGATTCACGTCACGCACGGTGAGTCCGGTAAGATCAGCAATTGCAGCGACCTTTTCACCTCGGGCCCGCATCCTGCGCACACATTCCACTTGCAGGCCAAGCATTTCCTCGACGGCGCTTCGATGGTTCACTTCGATCTGCGCGAAGGATGCATCACGTTCAACCTCGGCGGCTCCGATACGGTGCTCCAGCAGCAAGTATTCGGTGAGGTCTGCTTCATTGGCCTTGTTCCGCTCGATCTGTTCGAGGCGTTCCCGGGCGAGCCGTTCGCGTGCCCGCCGGCGCGCCTCGATCGACGACGATCCCTTCGCCATACCCACCACCATCCCCAACAATTTCATTGCACTCGCACCGTCAATTATACCGATATCGCTAACTCAATCTAGTTCCCGCACTTGACATCACACGGCATAAGCGCACGAAGCTCAAATCCCCGCAGACCTCTTGCATCCAGGGTCACAAGTCAATAACGGCTCAATTCTGCCGCGTATTATCGCGGGAGTGACGGCGACGCTGTACAAGCTTTCCGCGGGTGATGGGTACGAGTACTACGTCAAACACATTGCGGCTCACGACAGGTCAGAGCGTGGTCATTCGTCGCTGGCCGACTATTACTCGGCGAAAGGCGAAGCGCCGGGCGTATGGATGGGATCGGGGCTAGTCGCGTTCGAGGACATTGCGGCCGGAGAAGTCGTGTCGGAGGCCCAGATGAAGGCGCTGTTCGGCGAGGGCCGCCACCCGAACTCCGACGTGATCGAGGCCGCCGTGCTGGCGGAGGAGATCATGAAGGGCGCGAAACCGAAGGATGCACAGCGGGCAGCTCTGAAGGCGGGTGAGTTGGGCAGCCCATTCCGGATCTATACCGAGGCAACGGCGTTTCGGCAACGGTGTGCGCAGGAGTTCGTTCGGTTCAACACTGCGCACGGCCGGAGTTGGGACGCCCAGGTCCCGGACCAGGATCGGGCGCAGATCCGCAGCGGAATCGCGACCGGCATGTTCACCGAGGAGGTTGGCCGAGGGCCGTTGAACGAAGGGGAGCTGTCCGGATGGGTGGCTCGCAACTCGCGTCAGCGGACCACCGCGGTGGCGGGATTCGATGTGACGTTCAGCCCGGTCAAGAGCGTATCCACGTTGTGGGCGGTCGCGCCTCGGCCTGTCGTCGATGCAATCGAGGCAGCCCACCACCGAGCCATTGCGGACGCGCTGACGTACTTGGAGTCGGTTGCGGCCTATACGCGCCTGGGACGCAATGGTGTTCGTCAGGTGGACACGATGGGGGTGATCGCGACCGCGTTCACCCATCGTGATTCCCGTGCGGGTGATCCGGATCTGCATACGCACGTGGTGGTGTCGAATAAGGTCCGTACACTCGACGGCCGGTGGGCGGCATTGGACGGGCGGATGCTGTACCGGGCGATGGTCAGCATCAGCGAGGTCTACAACACGCGCCTGGAAATGCACCTCACGGAGGCCCTCGGTGTCGAGTTCGCCGAGCGCGAGGATTCCGATTCGGGCAAACGGGCGATCCGCGAGATCATCGGCGTCGACTCGCGGCTGAATGACCGTTGGTCGACCCGCGACAAACAGATCACCGCCCGAGTCGGGGAGCTGGCAACCAGGTTCCAAGCCTGCCGTGGTCGTGAACCGCTCCCGGTGGAAATGTACGCGCTGATGCAGCAAGCCACGTTGGATACCCGAGCGGCGAAGCACGATCCACGATCGCACGCTGAGCAGCGCTCCGCGTGGCGCCGCCAGGCTCTTCTGGTCCTGGACGACGCGGCGGCGCTCACCGCTATGGTCCAGGCGACACTGCACCCGGATACGGTCGTGCGTCCGCAGGTCACCCCAGGGTGGGTCGAGTCCATAGCCGATGCCGTTATCGAGCGCGTGTCGAGGGACCGGGCGGTGTGGCAGTGCACCCACGTCCGCGCTGAAGTCGAACGTGTCGTCCGTGGCAAGGTTTCGGCCGCGCGCTGGTCAGAGACGGTTGGGGCAGTGGTAACCGCTGCACTGGCTCCGTCGAGGTCGATCGCCCGCCGCGACCCCGACGTGTTCACCGAACCTGCTGTGCTGCGTCGCCGCGACACCAGCAGTGTGTATACCACCGCCGGTGCCACCGACTACACCAGCGCCGAGATCCTTCGAGCCGAGACGCGGTTGGTCGAGGCGGCCCGGCGCACCGGTGTCCGGACCGTGTCGGCCTCGGCGCTGGGAGTGGCGTTGGCCGAGTACTACGCCAACCACAGGCGGCGACTCAACGCCGGGCAGGAAGCCTTGGTGCGGGAGTTCGCGACGTCGGGGCGCGCTCTGCAGTTGGCGATCGCGCCTGCGGGGACTGGCAAGAGCACGTCGATGCAGGTGTTGTCGCGGGCATGGTCGCTCGACGGCGGAACTGTGCTGGGATTGGCCCCGACCGCCGCTGCCGCGGCGACGCTCGGCGAGGAGATCCATGCGCCGGTTGCCACACTCGACCTGTTGATCCATGCCGTCACTACCCGACCGGACCAGCTGCCGGCGTGGGTCGCCGGGATTGGTACGGACACGCTGGCGATCATCGACGAGGCAGCCTACGCCGGAACACGCCAGCTCGACACAGCCGTCGCGTTCCTGCATGGGCGTGGCGCGGCAGTCCGCGGAATCGGCGACGACAAACAACTCAGCGCCGTTGCCGCTGGTGGCGTAGTCCGCGATATCGTCCGCGCCGCAGGCGCGGTCGCATTGACCGAGGTGCTGCGGTTCAGCGACCCAGCTGAGGGAGCTGCGGGTCTGGCAATGCGTGAGGGCGATCCGGCCGCACTTGGGTACTACCTCGACCACGACCGCATCCACATCGGTGCACCCGACACCGTTGCCGACGCCGCCTACACCGCGTGGGCCGATGATGTCGCTGCGGGGAAGGACGCGATTATGCTTGCCCCGACACACGATATCGTCGACGCGCTCAACGCTCGCGGCCGCGCAGACCGCCTCGCCCGTGACGCCTCCCTGCCGGGCCGGGAAGTCGTTCTCGCTGACGGTCTTCGAGCTGGCGTCGGGGACCTGATATGCACCCGCCGCAACAATCGCCGCCTGCCGGTCGCGCGCACCGACTATGTACGCAACGGGTACCGCTGGCGGGTCACCCGTATCCACGGCGACGGTCGCGTGGAGGCCGTGCGGGTCCGGCCGAATACGAAACAAGGCCGCCGCGTCGTCCTCCCTGTCGACTATGTTGGCAAGCATGTGACATTGGGATATGCGACGACGATCGACTCCGCCCAGGGCATCACTGTCGACGTTTGTCACGGCGTGCTCGCCGGTGTCGAGACCCGCAACCAGCTGTACGTGATGCTCACCCGCGGCCGCCACGGCAACCACCTGTACTTGGCAACCGCCCCCGATGCAGGGGAACAGGCGTTGTGGACCGATCGTGCCCTACATCCACCCACCTGGGTGGATGTACTGCGGGAGATCCTCGCGCGAGACGGCGCCGCAACTTCGGCCACCACCAACAGCCGCGATGCATTCGACCCGCGGCAGCGACTATCGCGGGTGGTCGATGCCTACACCGATGCGCTCGGTGTACTCGCTGAACACCATCTCGGCCCGGAGCGTCTCGTGTGCATAGACACCGACGCCGAAACCCGGCTGCCAGGCCTCACCGAGGCTCCCGCCTGGCCGGTGCTCAGGGCGCACCTCGCGATCCTCGCTGTCGAGGGTCGCGATCCGACCGAAGCTCTCGACACTGCAATTGCGGCCCGTGGGCTCGGGGACGCTGCCGATGTCGCCGCGGTGCTGGACTGGCGGCTCGACCACTCCGGAGGCCATTCCGCTGGTGTCGGGCCGCTGCCCTGGCTGCCGGGCATCCCTACCGCCCTCCAGCATCACCCGGAGTTCGGGAATTACCTTGAGGCGCAAGCCTTGCGAATCACCGAACTCGCCGAGCAAGTCACCACCCTCTGCCGGACATGGACACCTGCGACGGCACCGCCATGGGCGCAGTCGTTCCTCGGCGACAACCCGGATCTGCTGTCGAATCTGGCGGTCTGGCGAGCTGCTCTGGCCATCGACGACCATGACCAGCGCGCGACCGGGCCGGCCCGATACCCGGTGGTCGAACACCGCCACCAGATCGGGCTGGACGAGTGTGTCTCCACGGTATTGGAGGGCCCGGGTACTGCCTCCACCCGCTGGGCTCCGCTGGCCAGGAAGATCGAGCCGCGGCTGTTGAATGACCCGTTCTGGCTTGAATTGGCCGACCGAATCGACACCGCTCACCAGGCTGGCGTCGACACCACCGCCGTGCTCACCGGCGCCGCCGCATTGCGACCCCTGCCCGTCGATATGCCCGCTGCGGCGTTGTGGTGGCGAATCGCCACGGGCCTCGAACCCGCCACCACCGTTGTCCCCGGTCCGGCCGTGCCCCCCCGCGTGGGCCTCGGTACTCGCGGAACTGCTCGGCAAGCCACGGGCGCAACGGGTTATGGCCAGCGCGGCATGGCCGAAACTGGCCGCGGCAGTCGACGCCGCCGACCCCGCTACCTGGACGCCGGAAACACTGCTGACTACCGCGGTCGAGCTGCTCACCGACGATCGTGTGCCCGGGCTGGGCGGATTGCGGGCGGACCAGATCGCCACCGCACTGGCGTGGAGGGTCGAGGCGATCATTCGCCACACCGCCGCCCCCAACGAACCCCTGCCAATCGAACCGGTCGACGACACCAGCCCAGTCGACGAGACCGAATCGAACACTACGGCCACCTACGACTGGACTGGTGAAGCTATCCGCCGCGCGCACGACGTCCCACGCCGCTACCCGCACGCGTCGCTCGTCGAGCAAGCCGACCGCCTGCGCGGCGACATCGACCGCCAGCAAACCGATATCGACGGCCTGATGGCAGATGCCACTCGTGAAGTGTCCGGGACGATCATCGATCCGGTGGTGCTCGCATTGCGGGCCCGCGCCGACGCGCAGCGGCCCTCCCGGATCGCCTGGCGCGCGGCCCACGACACGTGGATCACCGCTGAAGCGACTGCCGCCTACTACCACGATCGGTGCGACAGGCTTGCCGCCCTACTCAACCGACGACGCGCCGATGACCCGCTGGCTGATCGACTGGATCAGCAACTGTCGCTCATCGTCGATGGCACGATCCGCGCTGACCTAGCCCAGCAGATCGTCATGCTGCGGTCTGCGCCATCCGACACCGGCCAGCGGATCGACCTTCACCTTGCCCGTATTGCCGCGGCCAGCGCCCGAAAGGCCGCCGACAGCGCCCGCAACGACGTCGAAGCCGCGCACAGGGTGTTGATTGAGGTGGCGGGCGGCCCCGACAAGGTGGTTGACGAAACCGACGTCGCCCGTGTCGCCGTCATGAACAGCGGGTGGAGCCGGCTGGTGCCCGCTCGCCTCCGCCTGCAGGCATCAAGGACGGAACTGTTCCGCGTTACGTTGCTCCAGCGGACCAATATGGCCCCGAACGTCATTGGTCCACAAGCCAATGCGCTGGGTGTCCGCGCCGACACTGGTCCCCGGCGGCACCCGGATCATGGACATGCCAATTCAGCCTTGGTCGGTACCATGCACAAGATCCTCGCTGCGATGAATGCGGGTGAACCGGGCCGGGGCACTCCTTCGGCTTCGCGCACACACTCTGTGAGCACAGAGCCTCCGCTGACCACGACAAACCAAAGTTTCGAGCCGGACCTATGAACCAAATTCTCACCGGCCAACCGGACGAAGGAGGCTGACCCGCACAAGAACAACCGGTTCGCACTCATTGAGATTGGTGCCGCCGCAGCATGAGCGGCGCGTCGGAAGATCCATGGTCGTCAGTCGCCACGGCAGTAGCTCGCCGTCGTGAGGCCCGACGGCTAAGCACTCGGCTGTTCGAGGCAGCCTGGGATCTCGACCTGACAGCCTGGACAACTGATCTAGCCGCTTGCTACTCCTGCGGCGTGGGCGATGCTGACGCGTGCGACACGATCGCGGGCCGAATGTGCTGCAGGGAAGGGCTTTTGAGGATATAGCACGGCTGCGTGCTTGACTTCGTTACAGTCGGCTCTAAGCTGCTGGGACGCAACGCGAGTCGCAGTGGAGGTCCGGGGATGGAGCAGTGGGAGCGCGATTCGCTACGCGCGCAGAACAGCGAGTTGATCGCGGGTGTGGAAGGCCTGCGGGAGCAGTTCGACCATGGGATGAACGAGCTTGTCGATGTCTATGACAAAGTGCAGCGCATTCGGGTCGAGGTCACGTCATCGGATCGCCTGGTGAAGGTTACCTCCAATTCAGCCGGAGTGGTCATGAGCCTTGAGTTGGCTCGTAACGCTTTGCACAACAACACTGCTGAGCGGTTAACCCAGTCGATCAACGAGGCGATCCACGGTGCTGCGCAGGCGGCGTTCCAGGCGATGAGCGAGGTGACAGCTCCGCTGCAAGCCGTTGCCGAGGGTGTACCCGAGGTAACCGAAATGGTGACCGGCTTGCCGGATCTGGCGAGATTGCGCCAAGAGCTCGCGACCGGTACTACGGATTTTTGACCCACTCGTGGCAAGGGATAAGGCCGATTCAGGGGGATACGTTTGATTTTCAACGGGGGTTATGAGGCATGACAGGCTCGCTATGGGCGGAGCCGGATCGCATGCGCGCCATCGCGCCGCGTTTCGCTCAGATCGGTGATGACATCGACACGGCTTTGACGCAGCTGAAGGCGGGGATCCTCCGGGAAGGCCGCTGCTGGGGCTTCGACGAGCCTGGCAAGCAATTCGAGAAGGGCTATCCCCAGGGCAATGAGCCCGGCGGTGTCGGATACACCCTCGACCAGTTGGGCAAGCTGGCGCAGTTGCTGCACAGTGTCGGTACCCAGATCGCCAGCAACGCGAACTCAATTGATCGCCAGGACGAACACAATGCCCGGCAGCTGCGGGAGCGAAGCGTATGACGCTGACGAAGCCGATGCTGCCCGACATCGTCTTGACTCTGTTGGCTGGGCACTGGCCCGAAGGCGACGAGGACGCGATGCGTCGTGTCGCTGACGAGTGGGACGCCATGGCTAAGGCCCTCGATGAGCTGTCCGAGCCCGCGGACAACGCGATGAAGACAACGTTGGCGTCCATCGACGGCAAGATCCACAACGCGATGACGACCTTTTGGCAGGAAATCGGCGGCGATGCTGGCGCGCTGAAGGGCATGATCGACGCCTGCAACAGCATGCAGGAAGGTCTCGAAAAGGGCGCCACCGATATCGAACACGCCAAGTGGACGATCTACGGCGGTCTCGCCGCGTCGATTGCGATGTTCTTCATCCCAGGTCCGACCCAGGCACTTGCAGCGGCGTCTGCCCGAATCTTCCTCCGGGGTGTCATTGCCAAGCTCATCGCGCGGCTCGCCGCAACGGGCAGTGTGACGCTCGCGAAACGACTCATGGTGATTGCCGAATCGCGAGCGCTCGAGTTCGCGGTGGGCGGTGCCACGATCGGTGCCATTCAAGGCGCGGGAATTGACCTCGCAGCTCAAGGCATTGAGTACGGCCTGGGCCACCGGGACGGCATCGACCTGGGTTCGGCCGCGCTCGGTGCCGTTACTGGAGCCGCGGGCGGCGCCGTCGGCGGAGTTGTCACCGGAGGCGTCACACCCATTGTGCAGCACGGCCTTGCGCACGCTACCGGTCAAGACGCTGCGAACATCGCAAGCTCGAAATTGGGCAGCTACACCGTGGACGTCGTGTCCGAAACGGTAGCCGCGGTGCCCGGGAACGTCGCCGGTGCGGCTGCCGCATATCCGTTCACTGGTCAGTATGACGACAGCTCCATTCATGAAGGCATGGCCGGTGGTGTCATCTCTAGGGGCGGCCGTGAGCCCCACCCCAAGGGCGGCGGCGACCACTCCGATGTGGCACCGGAGATTGACCCGAACACGGTGCTGACGACTGCTGCGGTGCAGGTCCCGGCGCCCGATCACGCGCAGCCCCCTGCGCAACTGGTTGCCACGGGCGAGATCGCGGCAGACCAGCCTCGGACGAACGCAGCGGGCACAGTCGATTCCGTGACACAGGCGGGGGCGCAGCCGGTGCTGGAGAAGGCCGCTCAAGGCGCCATTTCTGACGCCGATGCACATCAGACCCCTGGTGGGACAGTGACCGA
>JABFVX010000236.1 GCA_013362555.1 Mycobacteriaceae bacterium | reverse complement strand
GCAGCTGCGGGTGTCAACGCACACTTCGGGTGTAGCAACACAGTGCCGCCGGGGGTTTCGGCGGGCGCAATTACCATGACAGGCATGAGAAGCAAGGCGGAGCACACTGCCGCGATCCGCCGCGACCGCCGCGTTGCGGTCGTCGTCAACGCTCGGTCCCGGCGCGGCAGGCGGCACTACTTCGAGGTGCTGGATCTCTTGCACGGCATGGGTTTCGAGCCGCTGGCGGAGTTGTCGGTGGTCAACCCGAAGCGGCTGCGCGAGCACCTCGACAAGGCGCTGGCGCTGGAGCCGGATCTGCTCGTCGTGGGCGGCGGGGACGGCACGCTGTCGTCGGCGGTGCGGCACATCGCGCACCGGGACGTGGCGCTGGGCGTGCTGCCGCTGGGCACCACCAACAACTTCGCCCGCAGCCTCGGTCTGCCGCTGGGCGTGGCCGAAGCCGTGCGGGTGTTCGCGCACGGCAAGGTCGCCGACATCGACATGGGCGTCGCGGGCGAGCGCCCGTTCGCGAACCTGGCCAGTTTCGGTGTCTCCGTAGAGGTTGCGGGCCGGGTCCGGCCGTGGCTCAAACGAACCCTGGGCAGGCCCGCGTATCCTCTCACCGCGTTGACCGTGCTGCCCAGGCATCGCCCCTTCCGCGCGGTGCTCACCGTCGACGGGGAACGGCACGAGCTGCTCACCCACCAGCTCAACATCGCCAACGGCCGGTTCCACGGCGGCTGGCAGCTGGCCAGCGATATCAGCATCGACAACGGCCTGCTGGTCGCCTACCAGCTCGGCTCGGCCAATCGGATGCGGGTGCTCGCCGAGACTCTGGCTCGCGCCACCACCGGCCGCTGGCGCAGTCTCGCCGACGGCCCGTTCGTGATCGGCAAGGAGATCCGCCTCGAGACCGACCCGCCCATGGCCGCGGACGTGGACGGCGAAGTCCGGCTGCGCACCCCGATGACGCTGCGGGTCGTGCCCAACGGGGTGCGGGTCATGGTTCCCGACACGTTCGAGGATCGCTGACTCCGGGTGCGGATCAGGACACGAGAGCGACCGCCGCTTCGGTGGTTTCGACCAGGAAGGTGAAGGTCTCCTGGAAATACAGTTGGACAGTGTCGAAGTCGTGGCTGAGGTAGCCGATCGACAAGTCCTGGCCCAGCGCCAGTTCGAAGTCGCCGCCCCGAGTCGTGAGAGCGAAGCCGCCCGTGATCGCCGGCGCCCAGATGATTTCGCCGTCGATCAGCCGCTCGATGTGGGTGTGGATCGGGTGGCCGTGGTCGGAGGTCTCACTGACCTGGGTGTACAGCTCGGCGCTGAGCACCACCGAGTACGGGCCCTGAACGCCGGCCAAGCGCAGGCCGCTCAGCGCGCGAGATACGGCGTCGGGGATGTCGACGACATTGCTCGGCAGCTCGACCGGCGCGGTGGACGCCGCGGCGCGAATTCCGGTGATGCCCGCGGCCGCGTAGCTCTCGAAGATCGCGCGGTCCTCAGCGAACGCGACCTTTCGGGCAGCGTCCTTGAGGCTGTCGAGATCGGCGTCGGCCGCGCCGCGCTCGACATCGTCGAGTTCGGAACGCTTCAGGGTGAACGGCACGCGCAGCTCGACCAGGGGCTGGACCACCCGCTGCCGGGCCGCGACGCCGTCGTCGGGCGCGGCAATGGCGGTGAGCCTGCCCCGATTGAGCGCCGAGTAGGCGACTCCGTGCGGACCTGACACGTCGACGACGCGCCTGCCTGCGACATTGCGCTTGAACGTGCGGGTGGCTTCCTCCTCGATCTGGGCCCAGGCTGCGCCGCTGATCGGGGCCAGTTCGCGATGCAGGTTGTTCATTCAGACAACTCCTTTCAGCGATCCGATGGCCAGTGAGTCGTCCGAACCCGCTGCCGCGACGGCGGATTCGGCGACATGTCGGTACTCGGGAGCGTCGGCGCCCGCGGATGCGGGAGCGTCGGGCAGGTTGTCGAAGAAGTCGGCGGCAGGCGCGAAGAACTGGGTGCCGGTGACGGCGGTCGAGAAGTCGAGAATACGGTCGTGGGTCGCGTCGTCGGTGCCGAGGAACATCCGCTCGAGCATTTTCGCCGGAATCGACGGAGTAGCGCTGTACGCGATGTAGTAGGTGCCCAGCTGCCCGTCGCCGACTGTTCCGAAAGGCATGTTCGCCCGAAGAATCTCATGTTCCACTCCGGCGGCGTCGACGATGGTGTTCACGGTGACATGGGAGTCGGCAGGCTTCACGGCGTCGGGCAGCTCGTAGTCGCTGAGTTTGGTGCGTCCGATCACGTGCTCCTGTTGCTCGACCGTCAGGGCGTTCCACTCGTCGAGCGGGTGGAGGTACTTCTGGACCAGCACATAGCTGCCGCCTGAGAATTCGGGATCCTCGTCGCCCACGAGAGCCGCGGCGGCCGCGGCCGAGCCTTCCGGATTGGCTGTGCCGTCGACGAATCCGAGCAGATCGCGCCGGTCGAGATATCGGAACCCGGAGGTTTCGTCGACGACGGTGGCGGCGCCCCGCAGCCGGCTCACGATCGCCATCGCCAGTTCGTAGCAGGTGCCGGTCGCCTCGGACTTGATGTGGAACAGCAGGTCCCCCGACGTCGCCGGGCAGGAGTGCACGGGCCCGGAGTAGCCCGGGAATTCGTGCAGTTCGGCGGGTCGGGGACCGGCGAACAACCGCGTCCAGGCCGCCGAGCCGATCGAAGTCACACAGCTGACGGCGAGGCCTGGAGAGCGGAAGCCGACCGACTTGCGCAGATCGTCCAGCTCGGTCAGCAGGCGGCGCACGCCTGCCTCGCCGTCCTCGTCGATGGTGGCAACCAGGAAAGTCGCGGCCGACGTGAGTGGATCGAGAACCGACTGTGGCTCACCCATGGCGATCAGGATACTGCCCGGTCTTGTCTAGCTGCGCTGCAAACCCTCCAGAACGACCCATGACGTGCATCCAACGCACTTCACGGGTCGTTCTCCCCGAGCGCGTGCGGCTCGAGAAGCTGGGCGAGCCATCCCGCGGCCGCCGAGCTGTCCAGTGCGACGGGACCGGGGCCGATGGTGCGCACCGTGTCGGCGCCGCATCGATCGCCGAACAGGACGAGGGATCGCTCCTCGGGCTCCTTGCGGGAGTACCAGATCAATCCCTCGCCCCAAAGATATTGCGACCGAATAAGGCTGGCCTGCTGCCTGGTGAGGTGGTATTCGTTGGGCCGGGCGCGAACGAGCCAGCTGTCCTGATTCACGCGTGCCAGATCGTCGGCGCTGAGCAGCGACACCAGCGAGACGCTTCGCGTCAGCTCGACGGTAGACATCACGAGGTCTTCGAGTCCGGAGCGCGGCACCGGCGCGCCGGTGGCGAGACCGGCCTCGGAGACCAGTGTTTCGTACACCGCACCCCGCTCGCTCAACGCCGCGTAGTAGAACGAATAGCCGTCGTGTTCGCTGCTGTCGAATCGGCCGTGGCGAACACGCCTGTGAGCCGGCTCGGGATTGAACTCTGTGGATCCGCGATACTTCTTGTGCACTCGAAAGAGTCGTGTGCCCGAATTCAGGCCGAAGGCGGCTGCGCCCTGCGGTTCTGGGCTCATTTTCGACCCGTGTTGCCTGTCTTCTTCTCCTGCTTGAGACCAGGTGCGGCTTTGGCGGCGCCGTGCAGAGCTTCGAATGCCAGGTTGGTCCAGGCCGAGAAGTAGATGTCCCGAATGCCGCTGTCTTCCTTCCGGCGCAGGTAGCTGACGGCGGAATCGATCATGACGCGGGCCGTGCTTTCGAGATCGCCGCGCCCGGAGCCGGTGCCGAAGAGCGGGAACACGACTGAACGGAAAGGGGTTTCGTCTTCGGCCGCGGCGCGGTCCGCTTCCTGGAGCACGTTGAACACGCAGGTATCGATCACCGGCAGCTGGCGGTGCCCGAGGTCGTCGTCGACCTGTACCGCGGCCACGTGGACTATGGCACGGACATTGTTGGACCGCCTCAGCTCGCCCGGGCCCGTCGCTATGGCGACGGCTGGTTGAACAGGTGTCTTGCCCGCCACCTTCTCGGCCAAGGAGTCCGCGATGATGTCTTTGACGATGTGCCCGGCGGCGTCACGCTCTGCTCCGTACAGGCGGATCATGCCGGAGATTGTCTCATGCAGCCGCTCGGACATGCGCATCTGCGTGTTCTCGGAGTTGACCCAGACGTCGACGTCGACGATGAGGTTGATATTGCCGGTGATAATGCAGACGGCTCGATCGGGGCTCCCGTCTATGGCGTACCGGAAGGTTTCTTGCGCCGAAAGGTATTTCAGCTCTTTGATTTCCGCGGGGTGATCGGCGGGCGTTGAACTCGCCGTGTCCAGGTCCGAGATCTTGCGTTGCAGAGACGGTGCCGCGAGAAGGATGACCAGGACGAATGCGGCCGCGCCGCCGAGTGAGAATCCGAAGGCCTGTCCCGACATCGCCGTGGTCGGAAAGAACGAGAAGATCACCAGCGTGGACGCCAGCGCGGCGCACAGCCAGCCGAACGATATCCGTGCTCCCCGTTGGAAGGTCGAGAGTTTGGCCATGTCACCGGACATGTGGAAGATGCTCAACCCGAGGAACACCGCGGCGACGATGAGAATCGGAAGATTCACTTCCACCGGGCCTCCTCGGCGTCGTGCCTCGCGGGACAAGCGTGGATCATGTTCGCAGGCAACGATAGTGAGCGCACGATCGGCTACGGTAGCGCCCCCGCGACGTCGAGGGCGCGGTTTGCGCCGGGGATCTGTTGCGCACCGCACTCCGGCATGGCCCGTGGCGTGCGTTGAGCGCACGCCACGGGCCATCGTGGGGCGGGCCGTCCCGGGGGGTTGCGCAGGGGCGCGGCCCGAGGAATACTTAGCCATATGGCTAAGCATTCCTCGGTGATGGACGACGTGTTCGCCGCGCTGGCGGATCCGTCGCGCCGCGCGGTGGTCCACCGGCTCGGGTCCGGCCCGGCCAGCGTCGGCGAACTGGCGCAGGCCGCGCCGATCACGTTGCCGTCATTCCTGAAACACATCCGCGTTCTGGAGTCCAGTGGACTCATCCGGACGGTCAAGACCGGCCGGGTGCGGCGATGCGAACTCGACCGGGACCGGCTCGGTCTCGTCGACGACTGGCTGTCCGAGCAGCGCCGCGTGTGGGAGAGCCGCACCGACCGACTCGAGCAGTTCCTGACCGAAACCGAAACCAAGGAGAACGGTGATGAATCCTGACCTCGATCTGACCGTCCACCGCGTCATCCGCGCCCCGCGCGAGAGCGTCTGGAACGCCTGGACCGACCCGGACAGCCTGGCGCGGTGGTGGCTGCCCGCACCGATGTCGTGTCGGGTCGAGCGGCTCGAGATCAGGCCCGCAGGCGCCTTCGTGACCGCGATGAGCGAGGACGGCGAGAAGTTCGTTCCGCACCTGGACGCCTGCTTCCTGCTGGTCGAGGCGGGCGAGCGGCTCGTGTTCACGACGGCGGTCGACAGCGCCTGGCGTCCCGCCGCAGGCGCTCCGGTGCCGATGACCGCCGAGATCGCCTTGCGCGACCACGCGGACGGCACCGAGTACCACGCCCTCGTCCGGCACGGCGACCGGGCCGCCCGGAGCCGCCACGAGGAACTGGGCTTCGCACAGGGCTGGGGCACCGTCACCGATCAACTCGCCCGGCTCGTCGAAAGCGCGATCAGGGCCTGAGGAACCCTCCGGAATGACCCGTGACGTGCGTTCAGCGCACGTCGCGGGTCATTCCGGAAGGGCGCCTGCGCCCGGCGTTCACGCCGCCGCGTCGCCGGACAGGGCGAGCGCCTGGAGCAGGCTGCGGGTATTCAGGGAAGTCGGGCCGTGGCGTTCCCGACACCGGCGGTATGCGTCGACCAGATACTTCCAGCTTTCGGCGAACTCTTCGGTCTGCCACCCGTCGGCGAGGCGGTCGGCCTGCTCGATCAGCAGTTCCCGCTCGAAATGGGACCCGCCGTGCGCGGCTCGCTCCCGCAGCAGTTCGTACCGGGCGAAGTCGGCCCGCATCGCCAGTTCTTGTTCGTAGTTCATCGGTGCGCTCCTCATGCCGCGTGGGCGTGCCCGCCCAGCAGGTCGACGTATTCCTGCTCGATGCACCAGGCGGCGGTGTGATTGCCTGCGGCGCGCAGGGCCTCGATCCGCCGGTGGATCGCATCGAGCCCGAATTCCACCGCGATCGCGCCGAGGTCGACTCGGCTGACATGTGTTCCCATCGTGGATCTCCTTAACGGGTCGAATCACGCTGATTCGACGACTGTGGGTCTGTGCGCTTGCCGATGACGATCACGCGGGGCCCGGTCGCGCCGGACCGGACCTGGACGGCGAAGCGGGATGCCGGGTGCGGCTCGCCCACGCGGACGATTCCGGTGCCTGCGCGGCAGGCGCGCCGGCAGCGCGGGTGGTCTCGCCCGTAGGCGAAGTAGCGAGCCAGATCGTGGACGATGCGCCCTGCGCTGTCGTATCCGACGCCTGCCCAGATCATCGACCTCGGAACCTGGCCGCGGGCGGTGAGCGCGGCGGCCTGTCCCGCACAGCGCGTCAGAAGGGGACATCCCCGGCAGGCCGTCACGGCGCGTTGCCAGCCGTCCGGCGTACCGACGTCCATGTCCCAGTCGTCAGGGTGTGCCGCGCACGGCGGCGGCGGGGTCCGCATCCGTCTCACCTCGAGCCTTCAGCCACGCGGTCGCGTCGACCGTCTTCTCAGAATTGCCGGATAGGTAGCCGTTGCGAATCGGTAACTACCTATATCCTCGGTGGATATGGCGGTACGCAATGCACGTCCCGGACAGACACCGCCGACCGCAGCGAACGGGTTCGTCGGCCGGGAACCGGAACTGCGCCGAATCGCGGACCTCCTGCATGGCGACGCGCAGCTGATCACGCTGGTCGGGCCGGGCGGTATCGGCAAGACCAGGCTGGCGGACGAATCGGCGCACCGGTACCAGACCAAGACGGGCGCCGCCGCGCACTGGGTCCGGCTCGCACGACTGGCCCGCGATTCGGACGCGGGAGCCATCGAGCACGCCGGCGCCCAGGCGGTGGTGACGGTGGACGTGTCCGGCCGATCCGCCCAGAGCGTGCTGCGCGACGCGCTCGCGTCCAGGTCCGGCGGGCGAACCATGCTCGTGCTCGACAACTGTGAACACGTGCTGACGGGCGCGGGCGAATTCGTCGACGACTTGCTCGCCGCGATACCGGACCTGATCATCCTCGCGACCAGCCGCCAGCCGCTCGGCTGGGTCGACGAGCACCTGGTCACGGTGCCGCCGCTGACCCGCAGGCAGGCCCGCGTGCTGTTCCTGCAGCGCGCAGGCCTGCTCGCCCTGGCCGTCGACGACTCCGACACGGTCGGCCGAATCTGCCAGCACGTGCACGATCACCCGCTCTACATCCGGCTGGCGGCGGCCCGCCTGCGGCGCCGCCCGCTGGCCGCGATCCTCGCCGAACTCAGCGGGCGGGCCGACGACCGGCGGATGCGGTGGTCGCACGGGCCGCGGGTCGGAGCGGACACGCGGCACCAGAGCGTCGGCGACGTGATCGCCTGGTCCTACGACCTGTGCACCGACGCCGAGCGCCTGCTGCTCGACCGGATGTCGGTTTTCGCGGCGGGCTACGACGCCAATCCGCAGGAGGGCGCCGACGTCGCCGAGGTGGGCACCGACATCGAGGCCATCGTCACCGTCTGCGGCGGCGACGGCTTGGACCCGGCCGAGATCGAAGGTCTGCTCGAGGAGTTGGTCGAGCGGTCGCTGGTGTCGCTGCAACTGACCGGACGCAAGCCGCGCTACTTCTTGCTGGAGACGATCCGCCTGTTCGCGCAGCAACAGCTCGCGCAGCGGTCTCCGGACGTCGACGAGTTCGCGCGCCTGGCCCGGCGGCATCGCCGGTACTACCGGGACAAGGTTGCGCATGCCCAGCTCGATTGGTTCGGTCCGCGCGAGCGGCAGTTGATGAACTGGACCCGTGCAGCGTGGGACGACATCCTCGTCGCCATCGAGGGCAGCGTGGTTTCGCCCGCCGAAGCCGCGGTCGGGCTGCAGATCAGCATCGGCCTGGTGGCCTTGGGCGCCCCGTTCGTCCGGGGGTCGCTGTGCGAGACCCGGCACTGGACCGAGCGGGCGCTCGCGGCCACCGCGAAGCTGGATCCGCCGCCTGTGGAACTCCAGATCCGCGCGTGGGCGGCCGTCACGTGGATGGCGTTGAACCAGGGCGAGCACAGTGACGCGGAGCGGGCGCTCGACGAGTGCGTCGCGCTGTGCGTCGCGGATCTCGACTTGCGCGCGACGTGGCGGAGCACGCCGGAGCGCGATATCGGCCTGCCCGCCGCCGTGGAGTTCGCCTGGGGGGCGTCGCTGATGCTGGTCCATCGCGACGCCCGCGCGATCACCGTGCTGAGTCGGGCCGAGCAGAAGTTCACCGACCGGCAACGCCGCGGCGGGCAGGCGATGAGCGGACTGCTCAAGGCCCAGGCCGCGGCTTTTCTCGGCTCGAAGGAGCTGGCGCTCGAGGTCACCGGGCGGCATGTCGATCATGCGGCGAAGTCGGGCGCGGCGTGGGCGCTGGCGCGCGCCGAGTTGGCCCGGGCGATCGCGCTGACGCGGCACGGCAGCCCCGCCGAAGCCGCGCAGCTGGCCAGAGCCGTGCTGGCCAAGCAATACGCCGACCACGACTCGTGGGGAGCGATCTGGGCCGTGCACGTACGCAGTTGGGCGCTGGCGCAGCTCATCCGCGACGCGGCGCACGCAGACCGGCGCCGACAGCGCGAGCTGGCCGCGGAGGTGGCGCACCTGATCGGCGCCGCCCGGACCTACCGCGACTACATCGGCGTCAGCATCGAAGGACTGCTGCCCTTTGCGGACGAGATTCGCCGAGCCACCGCCGTGGCACGAGAAACGCTCGGCGACAACCTATTCGACGAGGAGCTGGCCAAGGGCGTCGAATTGCGGCCCGAGCACGGCGAAGTGCTGCAACTGGCGCTGGGCATGCTGCCGGTCGGCCGCATCACCGGGCGGGCGACGTCGAACCCGCAGCCGCACCTGTGGGACGAGCTGACCTCGGCCGAGCACCAGGTTGCCTTGCTCGCGGCGGCGGGCTGGACCAACGGCGCGATCGCGGACCGGCGCGGCAACTCGGTCAAGACCGTGGACGCCCAAATGCTCGCCATCCTGCAGAAGCTATTGATCAAGTCTCGCTCCGACATCATTGACTTCGTGCCGGAAGCGCTGTTGCCTCAGGTCCGCGCCGAGACCGCGCGCAGACCGCACCGCCGCCTGCGACCGCCGCGTCTATCCTGAGCCGCTCCGGTAGTCCTCGCGCAGTTCACGTTTGAGGACCTTGCCCGCGGCCGACAGCGGCAACGCGTCGGTGAACGCGAAGCTGCCGGGCACCTTGTAGTTCGCTATGAGCGCCGCACAGTGGGTCCGCAATTCGTCTGCCGACGCGGACATGTCCGGTTTGAGCACCACGACCGCGTGCACGCGCTCGCCCCACTCCGGGTCGGGCACGCCGATCGCCGCAGCCGCCGCCACGGCGGGGTGTTTGGCCAGCGCGTTCTCGACCTCCGCGGAGTACACGTTCTCGCCGCCGGTGATGATCATGTCCTTGATGCGGTCGACGACGAACAGATACCCCCGGTCGTCGAGGTAGCCGGCGTCGCCGGTGTGCATCCACCCGTCCTTGACGACTTTCGCGGTCTCGTCGCGCTGGTGGAGATACCCGAGCATCACGTTTCCGCCGCGGACCACGATCTCGCCGATCTCGCCCGGCGGCGCCGCGCCCCCGGTCGGATCCACGACGCGGATCTCGCAGTGCGGCGCGGCCCGGCCTGCCGCGCGGCGCAACTCGGGCTCGTCGTGGTCGGACGGCGACAGCAGCGTGGCAGTGGGAGCCAGTTCGGTCATTCCGTACACCTGGGTGAACCCCGCGCTCGGGAACGCCGCGCGGGCGCGCTGCAGCAGCGACTCCGAGATCGGCGACGCGCCGTAGACGAGGTGGCGCAGCGTGCCGCAGTCGTAGTCGCCCAACTCCGGGGAGTCGACCAGGCGCTGGATCATGGTGGGCACCAATAGCGCGTCGGTCACCGCGTGCCGGGCGATGGCGCCCAGCACCGCGGCAGGGTCGAACATCGGCACGATCACGTGCTCGGCGCCATGGACGTTGCCCGCCGCCCAGTAGGCGATGCCGCCGACGTGGAACATCGGCGCCGCGTGCAGCAGCCTGCCGTGCGGCGACACGACGTGCCCGCTCGCGAGCACCCCGAGTGCCGAGACGACGACGTTGTCGTGGCTGAGCATGACCCCGCGGGGGACTCCGGTCGTCCCGCCTGTGAACAGCACCGCCAGCACCGAATCGCCCCCGGTGCGGGTGTCCGGGACCGGATCCGTGGCCGACAGCAGTTCTTCATAGGACAGCGCGTCGCCCAGCGGATCGCCGTCGCCGATGTGCACGACGGTCCTCAGTCCGTCGAACTGCAATTCCGCCACCAATGGCGCAAACGTGTCGTCCACCAACAACACTCGCGTATCGGACCGGCGCAGCGTGTCGAGAATCTCCGGCACGCTGAGCCGAATGTTCACCGGGTGCACCGCCGCGCCTATCCACGGCACGGCGTAGAAATACTCGTGATATCGGTCGGAATTCAGGGCCAGGATTGCGACCAGGTCGCCCGGGGCGACTCCCAAGGACCGCAAGGCGCCCGCGAATCGCGCGACTCGGTCCGCCGATTCCCGGACGGTGCGTACCCGGTCGCGGAATATCGTCGCAATTCGGTCCGGCTCCTGCTGTAGGGCCTGGTGCAACGCCTGCGTCACGTACATGTCGACTCCCGAAGAGGTCAGGCACGGAGCGAATTCCCCACTCATTCTATGCGGGCCGGCAAGGTAGCCTCCTGAATGACCCGTGGAATGCGCTCAATGCACATAGCGAGTCGTTCTGGAGGTTTCTCGCGATGACGCGGTGGCAGGGCGGGATGGTGTTCACCCCCGGGCTGATGGCGTTCACCGGCCGCATCGGCGACGCGGCCGCGCATGCGCATGCCGCCGTGCAGGTGCTGTTCGTCGCCCGCGGCGCACTCACGCTCACCGACGCGGCAGGCGGCACGGCCGCGGCCCAGGCGGCGATCATCCCGCCCGGTGTCGGCCACCAAGTGCACGCCGAACCCGACACCACCGGATTCGTCGCCTTTCTCGACCCGGACAGCGGCGCCGCCCACGCCGCCGTGGCGCGACTGGCC
>JABFVX010000073.1 GCA_013362555.1 Mycobacteriaceae bacterium | reverse complement strand
CCGCACCCGCGCGCCCACGCCCGCCAGCGCCGCCCCAACTGAGATGTCCACACCGGGAGTCACGCCCCAAACCGTATCGGGTCCCGAAAGATCTACACCCGCAGCGCTCGTTCACACCCGCAGCTGCCGGTGTAAACGCGTGGTACGGGTGCAGGTCGTGTGTGGGGACGCAAACCGGTGCCAATGGATGCAGGGCTGCGATGCTGACGCGACCCGGTCTCGGTAATCTTCAGCCATGGGAACTCGGATCGACCACACCGTCCACTACCCGCGGCCCGCCGCCGCGGTCCGGGGGGCGTTCGTCAGCGAGACGTACTGGACCGAGCGGCTCGACGAGGTCGGCGGCCCGGGAGCGCGGCTGGTGGGCATCTCCGGGACGGACCCGGCGCGGGTCGAGATGATCCAGGTCATCGCCGAGGAGGACCTGCCCGACGCGATCCGCAAGATCCGCAAGGGCGACCTGATCATCCACCGCACCGAGAACTGGTCGGCCACGGCGGGCACCTATCTGGCCGTCGTCGAGGGCGCACCGGTGAAGATCCACGGCACCGTGCGGCTGACCGAGGAGGCGGGCGGCTGCGTCTCGCGGATGGAAGGCGAGGTCGAAGTGGACGTTCCGCTGTTCGGCCGCAAAATCGAGAAGGGCGTCGCCGAGCGTCTCACCGAACTGTTCCAGCACGAAGACGAGTTCACGATCAACTGGCTCACCCAGCATTGAGCCGTGACAGCAAGTGCAGGCCCGCGTTGAACTGAACCGGCGGGCCTGTAGCGTGTTCGGCCATGGCCCGACGGATGAACTACTCCGCGCGCTACCCGCTGCACACCGCGCAAGAGGTGTACGGCGCGCTGGCGAGCCGCGACTACTGGGACGCGCGGATCGACGAAATGCGCAAGCACACCCCGAATGACCTCGTCCACTACCACGCCGACGACGCGGGCATCGAGGTCGAGCTGCACCACGTGCTGCCCCGGGGAATGCTGCCCGAGCTGGCCCAGGCGGTGCAGCGCAAGGACATGACCATCAGCCGGGTCGAGAGCTACTCGGCCTTCGGCCCCGAGGTCACCGGCAAATACGAGGCGAACATCCCGGCCGGGCCGGGCAGCCTCGGCGGCACCATGCGACTGTTCGAGACCGAGACCGGTTCGACGCTGCGGATCACCTCCGAGGCGAAGGTGTACATCCCGCTGCTCGGCCCGCGGCTCGAGCAGATGATCCTGATCAACCTGGTCGACCTGTTCCGCGCCGAAGCCGAGTTCACCACCGAATGGCTCGACGCCCGGCGGTAATGCCTGTCGTGAATGCGCCCTTCCTTCACACAGCTTGAGGGAAGGACGCATTCAGGACATGCGCAACGCACCTCAGGGCGAGATCACCCGGGGCACCACCGGAATCAACCGGCTGCGTCGCAGCGACCGCTGGCTCGTGCACGAACCGGTCGTGCGCGAACGGCTGCTCGCCGCCGCCGACCCGCTGGTGGTAGACCTCGGCTACGGCGCGAGCCCGGTGACCACCCTCGAACTGGCCGCGCGACTGCGCCGAGTCCGCGCCGACGTCCGCGTGGTCGGGCTGGAGATCAACCCCGACCGGGTCGTGCCCGGTCGGGACGGAGTCGAATTCGCCCGCGGTGGTTTCGAACTCGCCGGGCTGCGCCCGGTGCTGGTGCGCGCGTTCAATGTGCTGCGCCAGTATCCGGAGGAGGCGGTGCCCGCGGCCTGGGCCATGATCCAGTCCCGGCTGGCGCCCGGCGGGCTCGTCATCGAGGGCACCTGCGACGAGCTGGGCAGGCGCTGCGCCTGGGTGCTCCTGGACGCCTCGGGCCCGCGCTCGCTCACGCTGGCGTGGGATCCGTTCACCACCGACGCCCCCTCGCGCCTGGCCGAACGGCTCCCGAAGAGCCTCATCCACCGAAACGTCCCCGGCGAGCCGATCCACCGCCTCCTCGTCGCGGCCGACCGCGCCTGGGCCGCCGCCGCTCCGCTCGCCCCGTTCGGGCCCCGGGTGCGCTGGCGGCGCGCCTGCGCGCTGCTGGCCGAGCACGGCATCCCGGTCCGAGTTCCCCGCCGCCGCCTGCGCGACTGCGTGCTCCATGTGCCGTGGTCGGCCGTCGCCGCATCGTGAGCGCCCGAACGCGACGCGGCGGCACCGGGTAGAAAGGACTTCGTGACGACTGCCGACGACACGACGCCGCCCACCCCCACGCGCAGCACCCGCAGCACCCGCAGCAAGCTGACGCTGTTCGCGGCGCTGGTGGCCGCGCTGCTGGTAGCGGTGCTGATCGGCGGCGAGGCCTACGCCCGGCACGTCGTGAAGGACTGCTTGACCAGCCAATTCCGCGAACAGCTCGGTTCCGACGTGGACGTCCGCCTCGGCGGGAAACCAGTGCTGGTGGAGATGATCGACCACAAGGTCCCGAAAATCACCATCAAGAGCAAGGACGGCAGGTTCGGTCCGGCGGCCGGCATGTCGGTGCACGCGGTCGCCCGCGACATCCGCTTGGAGGGCGACTCCAAGCGGGCGGGCACCATCGGCAGCTCGCAAGCCGACGTCAGCTGGGGCAACCAGGGCATCGCCGCCACCCTCAAGGCGCAGCCGTTCGGCGGGTTGATCAGCGCGGTCAGCTCGAACCCGAGCGACGGCACGCTGACCTTCCAGGTGGGCCCGGCGCTGGCGCAGTTCGTGGTGAAGCCGGTCATCACGAACGGCACGGTGGACGTGCAGACCAAAGAAGCATCGGTGCTCGGCTTCGGCCTGCCCACCGACCTGGTTGACGGCATCGTGAAGGTGATCGCCGACGGCTTGCAGAACTATCCGATCGGCATGCAGGCGAAGACCTTGAAGGTCACCGACGACGGTGTGCAGCTCCACCTCGCCGGCAACGCCTACGACCTCCCGAACGCCAAGAACGGCGGCAACAGCAGCTGCACCAAGGCCGCCAAGGCCGCATAGCCTGCGCCCTCAACCCCGGCCGACGCGCGTTAGCAGAACTGCTTGCAATTGCAAGCAGTCGTGGTTAGACTAGGTCTCACAACGGCCGGAAGGGACATCGGGTGGCGGACCATCCGGAGAATTCCAAGCCAGATCAGGCGGGAGCCGCAGGAGTCGGCGACCGGGCAGCGCAGATGCTGCACGCGGCGCACGACATCGGCGGCTTCATCCGCTCGCTGCGCGAGGAAGCTCAGGTGTCGCTGCGCCAGTTGGCCCAGCTGGCGGGAGTCAGCAATCCGTATCTCAGCCAGATCGAGCGCGGACTGCGGAACCCCTCCGCCGAGGTGCTCGGTCAGATAGCCAAGGGCCTGCGAGTTTCTTCCGAGGCGTTGTACGTCCGGGCCGGACTCCTGGAGCAGCGCGCTTCCAGTCCGGTGCGGGACGCACTGTTGGCCGACGTCGCTCTCACCGAGCGGCAGAAGCAGGTGCTGCTGGATATCTACGAGTCGTTCCGACGCGAAAACGACTCTGCCGATGAGGGATCCGGCACCAATGCGGCAGACGCAACGACGCGCCCGCCCGCGGACGAACCATAAGGCCACCCCACACAGGAGTCACCCGATGCCGAACACCACCACCACAGTGACCAAGCCGCTGTACGCCACGGTCGGCGCCGCCGACCGGCTGTACGAGGCCATCGTCGAGTCCTACGACCAGGTGCGCGACCGCGCCGAGGTCAACGCTCGGGTCGAGAAGCTGCGCGGGCAGCTCGCCAACCTTCCCGCCGAGCTGCAGGACCAGCTGCAGACGCTGCGCGAGCGCGTCGCGAAGCTGCCCGAGGTGCCCGAAGAGGTCACCGAGCTGCGCGCTCGGCTCGCCCCGGAAGAGCTGCGCAAGTCCGCCGACTCCTACCTGAAGTCCGCGATCGACCTGTACGAAGAGCTTGCGGGCCGAGGCGAGCAGACCGTGGAGCGACTGCGCCACGACGAGCGTGTCGAGCGCGCCGAAGGTCTCTACCGCGACGCGCTCGGGCTGGCCCAGGACACCGTCGGCAAGGTCGTGAACGCCGTGTCCGGAACCGCCGCCGAGGCCGAAGAGACCGTCGAGGCGACGGTAGTCGAAGCCGAGCCCGCCCCGAAGGCCCCGCGCGCCAAGAAGGCAGCCAAGCCCAAGGCCGCCGAGCCCGAGGCGTAAGCCCACGTTCAAAGCCATCCAGAACGACCCGTGAATTGCGTTGGACGCAATTCACGGGTCGTTCTGGATGGCTTGCGACGGGTCCTATGATGGGGGCGTGTTGTACTTGGACGGACTGACCGCCTGGATTCTCATGGTGTTGCGGCTGCTCGCCTTGGGAAGCGGCGTCTACGCTCTGATCCACGCGGTCCGGCAGCGTCCGGACGCCTTCACCGCCGCGGACAAGCTGACCAAGCCGATCTGGCTGGGCATTCTCGCGGGAGCGGTGCTGCTGCTGGTCATTTCGCAGGTCGTCATGCTGCTGGGCATCATCGCCGTGATCGCGATCGGCGTGTATCTGGCCGACGTGCGGCCGCGCGTGGAGGAGATCCAGCGCGGCCCGCGCTGGTAGCGGAATTCCCGCTCAGCCGGCGATTTCCGACGGCGCGGCGGGCACGAGTCGCGCCAGCGCCAACAACTCCGCGGTGACCTCATCCGGCGCCTCGAGGTTGCCCATGTGGCCCACACCCGGGAGCACCGCGAAACGGCGCAGGTCGCCGCCGAATTCGGCGGCGATGCCCTCCGCGTGCACCGGCGGCGTCAGGTGGTCGCGCTCGCCCGCGAGCACTGAGACCGGCACGCCGGCGATGGGCGCTGGACCACCGAGATCCATGGCCGCGAGCATCCGGCCCCAGCGACCACGGGTCGCAGGCGGACACGACAACAGCATGCGCGCGGTGAAATCCACCGCGTCCGGACTGCCGCCCGGCATGATGCGCATCTTCGCCAGCGGCCGCAGCAGCCACAGCGGCGGCAGCGGCAGTCGCGCACCCAGGATGGCAGCGCCGATGCGGTGCGGCACCTTTCCTGCCGGAATGAACGGCAGCACTGTGGTTTCCGCCAACAGCCGCCCGCATCCGGTGTTGAGCAACAAGATCGCCCCGACGAGCCCCGCCTGTTCCGGGTGGCGGCGGGCCCAGGCCATGATGCTCATGCCGCCCATGCTGTGCCCGCCGAGCACCGCGCGCTCGCCGGGACGCAGCGTCTCCGCCAGCACCTCCGCTAGATCGTCGGCGAGCACGTCAGCGAGCGCTGCGCGGCTGCCGTTGGTGCTCTCGCCGTGCCCGCGCTGGTCATAGGTGACCACCCGGTACGGGCCCGTGCCGTCGACCCCGGCCAGCGCACGGATCTGCGGATTCCAGTAGTCGGCGCGGCACACCCAGCCGTGGCTCAGCACAATCGGCGGCGCGTCGGCGGGACCGTGCACATAGACGCGCAGCACCGCGCCGTCGGCGGTGGCGATGGTCCGCACCTGCGGCCGGGCGTCGGGCGGGTTCATCCCTGGGGTGGCATAGCGCCTAGCCGGACGGACTTTCAGGCGAGCCGGTCTCCCAATCACGCGCGCACTCCTTTGTCGCCGAACACTCCCAAGGATACAGGTACCCTGAGTACCAGCTATAAATCAAGGTGTCGATTCATGGCCATCGCTGCGGCGGCCAGGTCCGGCAGCTCGACGACCTCGACGCCGTGCTCGCGCAGCGACTCGACCCCTACGCAGTCCGCGACGAACAGCGCGGGTTCGCGCCAGGCGATCACCACGCGGGGAATGCCTGCCCGTACAATCCGGTCGGCGCACGGCGCGCGCCCCGCCGTAGCGCGCCGCGAACACGGCTCCAGGGTGCTGTAGAGCGTCGCCGAGACGAGCCGTGGATCCCCTGGGGCCAGTTTGGCCAGCGCCCCTTCTTCGGCATGGGCTTTGGGATCCCGTTCCCGGGAGTATCCGGAAGCCAACTCGCGACCGTCCGACCCGACGATGACCGCGCCGACCGAGTACGCCCCCGCGGCGGGCGGGCACAGTTCGGCCAGCTCGATCGCCCGCCACATCCAGAATCGGTCGTCGGCCACTGTCCGAGCCTACGTGTCAGCTGAAGACGACGGTTTTGCCGCCGTGGACGAGGACCCGGTCCTCCAGGTGCCAGCGCAGGCCGCGCGCCAGAACCAGCCGCTCCACGTCGCGGCCGCGGCGCACCATGTCGCGGACCGTGTCGGAGTGGTCGATGCGCACCACGTCCTGCTCGATGATCGGACCCGCGTCGAGTTCGGCCGTCACATAGTGGCAGGTCGCGCCGATCAGCTTGACGCCGCGCGCGAAAGCCTGGTGGTAGGGCCGAGCGCCGACGAAGGACGGCAGGAAGCTGTGGTGGATGTTGAGGGCCCGGCCCGCCCACTGCCCGCACAGCCAGTCCGGCAGCACCTGCATGAACTTGGCCAGCACGATCGCGTCCGGGTCGTACGACTCGACCAGCTCGCGCACCTGCTCGAAGGCCGGGCCCCGCTCGGCCGGATCGGCCGGGAACGGCACGTGGTGAAACTTCACCCCGTGCGCCAGCGCCACCTCGGCCAGGTCCCGGTGGTTGCCGATGACCGCCTCGATGCTCGCGGGCAGTTCGCCGCTGGCCGCCCGGCCGAGCAGGTCGTGCAGGCAGTGCGGCTCCTTGCTGACGAGCAGCACCGTCCGCTTGGGCGCTCCGGAGTCGTGCAGCGTCCACTCCGTCTCGACCCCCAGCTCTGCCGCCACGTTCGCGAAGTGCGCGCGGAGTTCGGCCGGCGCCATGGGCACGGTGTCCGCGGCGATGGCCTGGCGGGTGAAGAACCAGCCGGTCTCCGCATCCGAGTGGTACCCCGCCTCGACGATCGACCCGCCGAACCCGGCGATGAACGACGTGATCCGCGCGATGACGCCGGGCCGGTCCGGACACCCCAGCGACAAAACGAAACGCCGATCATCAGCAACACTCACGCTAGCCATCGTAAAAGAACCTCCAGAACGACCCGCACGTTGCGTCCAACGCACTTCACGGGTCATTCAGGGCAGGGGGCTAGCCTGGGCACATGCCAACCCGGGCCGACGTCGCCGCCATGATCGACCACACGCTGCTGAAGCCCGAGGCCACGGCCGCCGACGTCGCCGAACTGGTCGCCGAAGCGCGGGAGCTGGGATGTTTCGCGGTGTGCGTGTCGCCGTCGATGCTGCCGGTCGCGGCCGGCGGGCCGGTCATCGCGACCGTGGCCGGGTTTCCGTCCGGCAAACACCATTCGCTGGTGAAGGGGGCGGAAGCCAGGCTTGCCGTCGAGCAGGGCGCCGCGGAGGTCGACATGGTGATCGACGTCGGCGCGGCGCGCGCGGGCGACTACAACACGGTGTTGGCCGACATCCTCACGGTGCGGGAGGCCATCGCGGGCCAGGCGCTGCTGAAAGTGATCATCGAGTCGGCCGCGCTGTCCGACGATGCCATTGTGGAGGTGTGCCGGACCGCCGAACAGGCGGGCGCCGACTTCGTCAAGACCTCCACCGGTTTCCACCCCGCGGGCGGCGCCACCGTACCCGCGGTGCGTTTGATGGCCGAGACTGTGGGCGGCCGCCTCGGCGTCAAGGCGAGCGGCGGCATCGCCACCGCCGAGCAGGCCGCCGCGCTGATCGACGCGGGCGCCACCCGCCTCGGCCTGTCCCGCAGCCGGGCAGTCCTCGACGGCTTTCCGGAATGACCCGTGACGTGCGCCCGACGCACGTCACGGGTCATTCCGGATCTCGGAGTTCGGCCAGGACCCGATCGACCATGGTGTGCATGCGGCCGAAGAGGTCGTCGATCAGCTCCAGTTGCTCGTCGGTGTAGTCGGCGACGGCGTCGGCCCAGGCCGCGGCGATCTTTTCGTAGGGCGGCGCGATCTCGGCGAAACGCTCCGCCACGGCGGTGACGATCACCCGGCGGCGGTCGACCGGGTCGTGCTCGCGCCGGACGAAACCGGCCTTGAGCAGCCGGTCGATCATCCTGGTCACCGCGCCGGTGGTGAGTCCGGTGCGCTCGGCGATCTCGCCGGGAGTGAGGCTGCCCGCCCACAGCATGTTCAGGCAGCGCAGATCGGTCACGTGCAGGCCGACGCGGTCGGCGATCGCCTGGTGCATGAGCACCCCGTCGGTGCCGTTGCGGCGAGCGCCGTCCTGCACTCGGGCCAGTAGTTCTTCACGCCTTCTCGCCATGCCTTGACAGCCTCCTCTCACTCGATCAATATCTTACTCATGCAGATATTGATCGGATCGCCGATCACGCAGATGAGAGACTACGGGAGCAGGACATGATGACCGACGACACCACCCGCCAGGCCGACGACATCGCCATCCGCACGCTGCTGGACCACCTCAACGACGCCTGGGCCCGAGCCGACGCCGAGGCCTACGGCGACGGGTTCACCGCGGACGCCGACTACGTGACGTTCGTCGGCACGCACTTCCGCGGCCGCTCGGACATCGTCGAGTCCCACCGCGTGCTCTGGCGCAAGTTCCTGAAAGGCACCCGGCTGGCGAGCGAGGTCACCGGAATCCGCTTTCTCGCCGACGACGTGGCCCTGGTCCACAGCAAAGGCGCGGTGCTCAAAGGCAAGCAGCAGATGACCAAGCGAAACACCAAGGTACAGACCATGATCGCGGTGCGCGACAACGACCGCTGGCGCTTCGCCGCATTCCAGAACACCAAGTACCACTGGCTGATGGAGGCCATCTCGTTCCGCTTCGCCCCCGACTCGGCCCCCGCCCAGCGCTGACGCCAAACGCACCCCTTCTTGCCGAACGCACCGAAAATAGCCGACAAAATCCGGTGCGTTTGGCGAGAAAGGGTGCGTTTGTGGTCAGAACACGATGTGCCCGAGGGTGTAGATGAGCAGGCCGGCCGCGGCGCCGACGACAGTGCCGTTGATGCGGATGAACTGGAGGTCGCGGCCGACTTGCAGCTCGATTTTCTGGGAGGCTTCCGCCGCGTCCCAGCGTGCGACGGTATCGGTGATAATGGTCGCGATCTCCTGGCCGTAGTTGCCGGCGACGTAGCTCGCGCCCGCTTGCAGCCAGCCGTCCACCTTGGCGCGCAGATCCTCGTCGTCGCAGAGGCGGTTGCCCAGATGTTCGACGTTTTCGGCGACCTTGGTGCGCAGCGTGCTGTTCGGGTCGTCGACCGACTCCAGGATCAGCCGCTTGGCCACCCGCCAGGTGGACTCGGCCAGGCCCGTGATCTCCTCGCGGCCCATGAGCTCGGTCTTCACCCGCTCCGCCTTGGCGATGGTGGCCTCGTCGTGCTGCAGGTCGTGTGCAAAGTCCACGAGGAAGCGCGTCGCGGCTTGGCGCAGCTCGTGATTCGGGTCCGATCGCACCCGCCAGGTGAACTCGACCAGTTCCCGGTAGATCTTCTCCGACAGCATCATGTCGACGAACTTCGGCGACCACGCGGGGGCCTGGGCCAGAATCAGGGTGTCTATCGTCTCCTGGCTGCCCAGCGCCCACTGGTGCGCCCGCTCGGCGAGCAGGTCCAGCATGGGGACCTGCCTGCCCTCGTCCAACAGCTCGGCGAGCACCTTGCCCAGCGGCGGGCCCCATTTCGGCTCGGCCAGCCTGCGCACGATGGTGTGGTCGATGACCTGCTGCACATCCTCGTCCCGCAGCACTCCGACCAGGGCGCGCAGGATCGTCGAAGTCTCTGCGGCCACCCGCTCGGCGTTGGGCCGCTTGGCCATCCAGGCGCCGAGCCGCAGCGGGATCCGCGCCGAGGCGACCTTGTCCGCAACCACCTCCGGGGCCAGGAAGTTGGTGCCGACGAACGCTCCCAGGCTCGCGCCGAGCTGGTCCTTCTTGCGCTTGATGATCGCCGTGTGCGGAATGGGGAGTCCGAGCGGATGCCGGAACAGCGCCGTCACCGCGAACCAGTCCGCGAGCGCGCCGACCATGCCCGCCTCGGCCGCGGCCTTGACGTAGCCCACCCAGCCCTCGGCACCGCGCGACTCCTGCCACCGGCAGAACACATAGACCAGCGACGCGACCACCAGGAATCCGGTGGCGAGCGCCTTCATCCGGGTCAATTCGGCCCGCTTCACCCGCTCGTCGCCTGCCAAGGCGAACCCGAGCGACGGCGGCTGCTGGAGTTCCACCAGCCCCATGGTATTTGCTCGCGGCCCGTGCTTCCCGGCCGAGCGACCTCCAGGGTGACCCGCGTCGTGCGCCTGACGCACGTCACGGGTCATTCTGGAGGTTTCAGAGCCGGTCCACCGAGACGGTGAAGCCCGCTTTGCGGAGCCGGTCCGGGAGGGTGTCGCCGACGGCCGCGGCGGGGGTGACGACGCCCGCGCACTCGGAGAGCTGGTCAAAGGCCAGGGCGAGGCCGGACTCCCCGAGCATGACGGCGGTGGCGGCATAGCCGGGATCGCCTTTGGCCGCCACGGTCGCGCGATACTTCGCGCCGGAGGTGGTGTGCGCGAAGGTCTGAGTGCGGAACCAGCCGTTCTCGCGGGCGTGCTCGCTCGGGCCGGATCCGGGCTTGGGCAGCACCCGGTCGAGCACCGACCTGCCGAGCCCGCTGCGCGAGGCCAAGCCGCCGACGATGGTCATCCCGGCCACGCCGCCCGCGATCGCGGCGGCGAAAATCGGCGCCGCGGCGGACTTCCCGGCGCTCATCACCTCGCGGTAGCGGAAGTTCTTGCCGTAGGGCCAGCCGAGCAGGCCGTTGCTGCGCCGCACGATCTTCGTGTTGTGAGCGGCCATCACGAAGGTGGCCACCCACCCGTCGAGACTGGCGTCGATCTCGGCGGCCCGGGAAAGAGCCTGGTCGGACTGCCGTCCGACGTCCGGGTCGCGGGCCCGGTCGGGGCTGAGCGAATACGGGTGGGCGAGCACGCTCATCTTGGAGCGGTCGGCGGCCACGGCCTCCATCATGGCGCGGCCGGACGCCACCGTCCCGCCGCTGACGCCGCCGCGCAGCCATGCGACCAGGGTAGTGTCGGTGAGTTCGCCGGTGTTGTCCGCCACGCTCTGCCGGTACAACAGGTATACGGCGAGATCCGAAGGCACCGAGTCGAATCCGCAGGAGTTGACGATGCGGGCGCCGGTGCGCACGGCGGTGTCGTGGTAACCGTCGATGGCGTCGCGGACAAACAGCGGCTCGCCGGTGAGGTCGGCGTAGTGGGTGCCCGCCTCCGCGCATGCCGCCACCAGCGGCAGGCCGTACCGGCTGTACGGGCCGACTGTGGTGACGACGACCTTGGCGCGGGCGGCCATGGCGGCCAGGCTCGCCGGATCGCTCGCGTCGGCGACCACCAGCGGCCAGTCCGCCGCGGCCGGGCCGAGGCCCGCGCGGACGTCGGCCAGCTTGTCGGCGGAGCGCCCGGCCAGAGCCACGCGCGCGCCCGCCGGGGCGGCGCCGGCGACGTACTCCGCCGTGAGCGCGCCGACGAATCCCGTGGCGCCGTAGAGCACGAGGTCGAATTCCCGATCCGTCATCGCTGTTCCTGTCTCTCGGGAGTCATGGCACTGGCCTATCCGGTTATGCGGGTGTCGGTTTCGCGCGACCGCAGCCAAGCCTGGTGTTGGCGGCCGAGTTCGGTGGCGGGCGTCTCGCCGTAGAGCCATTCTCGCGCGATGCGATGCCAATTCGCGGTGGCGCCGAGCTGGCCGAGGATGCCGAACGTTAGAAAATCCGCGCGCCGCGAAAAGACGTGCTCCGGCGGAAGATTCTGGCGCTTCATCCCGGTGAACTCGCTGCCGCGGGGATCGACCGCCAGCAGAAACGCGCCGCCCGCGAGTTCCGGGTCGATCTCCAAATCCTCGTCCACCAGGCACCATTCGGACGCCGCGAGCACATAGTCGGCGCATTCCTCGACCTCGACCGCGGCGGGGTGGTCGATGATGCCGTGGTCCACCATGAGCCGGTGCAGGTCGTCGTGGCGGTCCTCGGCAGCGGCCCGCAGACAGGCGGCCTCGAACTCGACGTGTTCGGGGTTCATCCGGTTGAACAGCCCGAAGTCGAGGAAGCACACGCGGCCGTCCGCGCCGAGCAGGAGATTGCCCGGATGCGGGTCGCCACAGAACTCGAAGAAGGTGAACAGCGAACCGACATAGAAGCGATAGACGATCTCGCCGATCCGGTTGCGTTCGGCTGCCGGAAGCTCCCGGATCGCGTCGAAGGCGGCGCCCGGGAAATACTCGGTCACCAGCACCCGGGCCGAGCTGAGCTCAGGCACCGGACGCGGCACCGCGATGAACGGGTGGCCCGCGAAGAGGTCGGCGACGTGGTCCTGGGTGCGCGCTTCCGCGGCGTAGTCCAGCTCGGACTCCACGTTGGTCCGGAATTCGTCCAGCACTGCGGGCGTCAGCCACGGCAGCGCCTGCTGGAGCACCCGGCGGAACAGCACGAGGTTCTTGAGGTCCGCCCGCACCGCCGCGTCGATGCCGGGGTACTGCACCTTCACCGCCACGACCCGGCCGTCGTCGAGGGTGGCGCGGTACACCTGCCCGATGGACGCCGCCGCGATCGGCTCCGGGTCGAAATGGGCGAACAGCGAATCCAACGGAGCGCCGAGATCGTCTTCGACGACCTTGCGCATGTCGTCGAACGCCACGGTGGGCGCGCTGTCGCGCAGCACGGCCAACCTGCGCTGGAACGTCTCGCGGTGGGCAGGCGGAACCAGATCCAGGTCGAGCATCGAAAGCATTTGGCCCAACTTCATGGCCACGCCCTTCATCGCGCCGAGCACCAGCACCAGCTGCTCGGCGGACCGCAACACCGACTCGTCGGCCATCCGGGCCCGCACCTGTGCGGAGCGCCCGACCATGGACAGTTTCGTGCGCCGCTTGCGCAGCGCCTCGCCTGCCGCCACCGCGCCCAGCGAGGACGCGCGGGCCAGCCGCGACGTGGCCACCGGCTTGCTCGACCTGGACGCCACCCGCACCTCCGTTGGCACTCACCCCTGCACGCTCAGCCTAGCCAACCGAACGGTAACCCTGTCCAGCGTTCGGCGGGGACCGAGTGGCGTTCCGCACTTGTTCCGATTGACGGAACGGACGCCCGGTATGGCAGGTGGCGGCAGCCTATGCTGATCGGGTGCGAGCAGCAAAGAGCACGACCGAACTGACCATAGTCTCCGCCGACGCCGCCGAACCCAAGCCGCGGGTGCGGGAGAAGACGGGGCGCGAGGCCCCGAAGACCGACGGGCGCAAGCGGCGGTGGGAGGAACACAAGATCGCCCGCCGCGAGGAACTGGTCGACGGCACCCTGGAGGCCATCCGCCGCCGCGGCAGCAACGCCGGGATGGACGAGATCGCAGCCGAGATCGGCGTGTCCAAAACCGTGCTCTACCGCTACTTCGCCGACAAGAGCGACCTGACCCGAGCGGTCACGATGCGCTATGTCGAGGTGGTCCTGGCGCCGAAGATCTACGGGGCCATCAGCACCGACGACGACGAATACACGCTGGTGCGCTCCACCATCACGGCCTACGTGCACACCGTCGACGCCGACCCCGAGGTCTACCGGTACATCATGGGCAACGGCTCCGGCGCGGATCAGACCGCCATCGCCGAATCGGAGCAGCTGTTCGCCGGGATCGTCGCCACCATCATCGGGGAGCGGGCCCGCAGCCGCGGCATGGACTCCGGCGGCGCGGTGCCGTGGGGCTATGCCATCGTCGGCGCCATCCAGCTGGCCACACACTGGTGGATCACCAACAAGTCGATGAGCGCCGACGACCTGATCGACTACCTGACCATGATGACCTGGTCCGCCATCGACGGCCTCTTCGCTGTGGGCGGCTCCCCGGCCAAGTTCAGAGCCGCGTCCCACACCCTGCGCGGCGACCTCCCGCCAGCGGCGGACGGCGGGTAGCCCGGGCGGGAACCGGATTGCGCTGTGCCGCATCTGATGTAATGAGCACCGCATCAGATGAGGGGGGTACGCCCATGTCCGCTCCACAGGAGCCCGATCTCGACGTCCAGACGCAGTCGCACGTCGCACCGAACGGGGCCGACGTGCACATGCACGCCGAGTTCGACGCACCGTTCGTCCACGTCGAGATGGACGTCGAGGTATTGGCCTACGTCGACCCGACAGCGCCCGACCACCTCGAGGACTACATCTGACGGTCAGGAACGAACCTCCAGAACGACCCACGGAGTGCGTTAGGCGCACGTCACGGGTCATTCTGGACAATTTGCCGGACAGGTCGTACTGGACGGGCGGCGCCCGCACGGCGCGGCTAGAGTGCCGGAATGGCCAAGAGCGCGGCTCGTCGGGGAAAACTATGGACTACACCCGCGGTCCAGGCGCTGCGCGCGGCGAAAGACGTCGACGTGGCCGAGCTGGACGCCGCCGGGACTCCCGGATTCCGGGGGGACAAGGTGGCGGGCGCGGCGCTGCTGGCGGAGCGCGAGCCGCGGCTCTCGGCGCTACAGGAGAAGCTGTATGCCAACGGACGCTCGGGCGACCACCGCGCGGTGCTGCTGGTGTTGCAGGGCATGGACACCGCGGGCAAGGGCGGCATCGTCCGGCACGTGATCGGCGCGGTCGACCCGCAAGGCGTCGACCACGCCTCTTTCGGGGTGCCGACCGAGGAGGAGAAGCAACACCACTACCTCTGGCGCATTCGCAATGCCCTGCCGCGCGCGGGCCGCATCGGCGTGTTCGACCGCTCGCATTATGAGGACGTGCTGGTGGTGCGGGTGCACAACCTCGTCCCGCCGGACGTGTGGGAGCCGCGCTACGACGAGATCAACGCCTTCGAGAAGGAGGTCGTCGACGCGGGCACCGCGATCGTCAAGGTCGCCCTGGTCATCTCGAAGGACGAACAGCACGACAGGCTGCGCGAACGCCTGGAGCGCCCCGACAAGTACTGGAAGTACAACCCCGGCGACGTCGACGAGCGCGGCTTCTGGCCCGACTACCAGCAGGCCTACCAGGCCATGCTGGACCGGACGAACACCGCGCACGCACCCTGGTTCCTGCTGCCCGCCGACCGCAAGTGGTTCGCGCGGCTGGCGGTGACCGAACTGCTCATCCACACCCTCGAAAGCATGGACCTGGACTGGCCGCCACCCAACTTCGACGTGGAAACCGAGCTCCGCCGCCTCGGCTGACCCCACCCAGCCACGGCAACCTAGGTTTCCAACCTTCCAGAACGACACATGACGTGCGTTGCGCGCCGTGCGGCGGCGGCCCGAGGAGGCAGCTAGCGTAACCACGCAGGGCCTCGCGAGCAGCGCAATGCGCTGAGCAACTCATGGGTCGTTCTGGACGTCGTTTCGTGCGGGTTCATGATCCTCTCAGTGACACCGACTACGGTTCTGACAGGATTGTGGACAACGCACCCGTACGCTCCCGGCCGCCCGCCGGGGCGGGCTCATACGAAAGGCGGGGTGACCGCACCGGTGGCCAAGAACAACTCCAGCGCCAAGCTCATTTCCAGCGCAGGCGGCAAACGCGACCGCAACCGGATGATCGCCATCCAGGCAGGTGTCGCCGTAGTCCTGGTCGGCTTGATCGCCGTGATCGGCGTCAGCATCGCCAACAAGAAGTCCGAGAAGGACGCCGCGGCCGACCGCAAGGCCGCGGCGGCGGCGGGCCCGGCCGTGTACAAAGACGGCGACCTGCGGTTCGGGAACCAGGACGCCAAGATCGTCCTGCAAGTCACCGAGGACCTCCAGTGCCCGGCGTGCGCGATGTACCAGGCCCAGGTCGGCCCGTACATCGAGGGCCTGATCAAAGAGAACAAGGTCGCGGTCGACTACCGCACGATCGGCTGGCTCAACAGCCCCAACAATGAGCAGTATTCCTCGCGCGCGGCCAACGCGAGCGCCTGCGTCGCCGAAGCCGACAAGGCGAAGTGGCTGCCGTGGACCAACCTCATGTTCTCCAAGCAGCCGCCGGAATCCGCCAGCGGCCTGCCGGATTCGACGATCGTCGACATCACCAAGCAGGCAGGCGTGACCTCGCCCCAGGTGGCCGAGTGCATCACCTCCGGCAAGTACAGCGACTTCATCACCGGCGTCACCAACACGACCATGAAGGGCGGCCTCCAGCACACCCCGACGGTCAAGGTCAACGGCACCGAGCTGAAAGACACCTCGCCTGCGGGCATCAAGGCGGCCATCGAGCAGGCGGAGCGCGTGGCGAAGTGACCACCGACCCCGGCACGGCAGCGACGGACGAGGCGCGGGACTCCGGGCGGATGCCCGCTCCCGCGGCCTGGCTGCTGCTCGTGTCCGCCGTGGCAGGCTTGGTTTCGGCGATCGTCCTGACCGTCGAGAAGATCGACATCCTGATCAACCCGAATTACCAGCCGTCGTGCAACATCAACCCGATCCTGTCCTGCGGCTCGGTGATGACTACACACCAGGCATCGGCCTTCGGGTTCCCGAACCCGCTGCTCGGCATCGCGGGCTTCGCCGTGGTCGTGACGCTCGGCGTGCTCGCGGTGTCCGGCGTCGCGCTGCCGCGCTGGGTGTGGGCGGGCCTGACGCTCGGGGCCGCGCTGGGAATGGCCTTCGTCGGCTGGCTCATCGACCAGAGCCTGTACCGCATCGGCGCGCTCTGCCCGTACTGCATGGTCGTCTGGACCATCACGCCGCTCATCCTGATCACCGCGTTCAACCGCGCGGTCGCGGGCCTCGGCGGCGTCCTCGGCGCGGTGGCCCAGTGGCGCTGGACCCTCGTAGCCGTCTACTACGCCGTGGTCATCCTGCTCATCTACCTCCGCTTCCAAGACCGCTGGGACATCCTGACCTCGTAACCCCTCGTCCAGAACGACCCATGAGTTGCGCTGGGCGCAACTCATGGGTCGTCCTGGAGGTAGTGAGCGGGGGGCGGGGGGCTGACTTAGCATCAGGGGATGGTCAAAGCCGCTGCCTATGCCGTGTCCGCGCCGGATAGTCGGTTCGAGAAGATCGCACTCGACCGGCGCGAACTCGGGGCCTCGGACGTGCTGATCGACATCAAGTACACCGGAATCTGTCACTCCGACATTCACACCGCCCGGGGCGAGTGGGGCCGCACGACGTACCCGTGTGTTCCGGGGCACGAGATCGCGGGCGTGGTGTCCGCCGTGGGGCCGGGCGTGACGAAGTACGCCGTCGGCGACCGGGTCGGCGTCGGCTGCATGGTCGACTCGTGCGGCAAGTGCGGACCCTGCCGCGCGGGCCAGGAACAGTTCTGCGCCAAAGGCGGCACCTGGACTTACAACTCGCCGGATCCGGTCAGCGGCGGCGTCGCCTACGGCGGCTACTCGACCCACATCGTGGTGACCGAGAACTTCGTGGTGCGCATTCCCGACGCGCTGCCCCTCGACGCCGCCGCCCCGCTGCTGTGTGCGGGCATCACGCTGTATTCCCCGCTGCGACACTGGAATGCGGGCCCCGGCAAGCAGGTCGCGATCATCGGAATGGGCGGTTTGGGCCATGTCGGAGTCAAAATCGCCAGCGCTCTGGGCGCCGAGGTGACGGTGCTGAGCCAGTCGCTGCGCAAACGCGACGACGGCCTGCGGCTCGGCGCGAAGCACTATTACGCCACCGCGGACCGCACCACGTTCAAGCAGCTGCGCGGACGCTTCGACCTCATCCTCAACACTGTCTCGGCGAAGCTCGACCTGGACGCGCACCTCAGCCTGCTGGCCCTCGACGGCACGCTGGTCGAGCTCGGCCTCCCCGAGCTGCCGCTGACTCTGAGCGCCTTCTCGCTGACCGGCGGCCGCCGGTCGCTGGCCGGTTCGCTCATCGGCGGCATCTCCGAAACCCAAGAAATGCTGGACTTCTGCGCCGAACACGGCATCACGGCCGACATCGAGGTGATCGCCGCCGACGGCATCGACGCCGCCTACGACCGCGTCATGGTCAGCGACGTCCGCTACCGCTTCGTGATCGACATATCCACCATCTGATTTCCGTTCCAGAATGACCCATAACGTGCGCTGGACGCACGTCATGGGTCATTCTGGAGGTCTTTGGGCCGGGGCCGGGGTCAGGAGGGGAAGGCGCGGCGGCGGAGCCTGCGGGCGGCGGCGACCATGTTGCGCAGCGACGGCTCGAGTTGCCAGTAGTGGCGGGTTTTGAGACCGCCGTCGGGGTTGGCCCACAGCCGGTCCAGGGGGATCGATTCGGCCGCGCGGGTGAGCAGCTCGTCCAACTCGTCGATGTCCGGGATCCGGGCAGCACGGCTTTCGTACACGCCGGGGCCGACGCCGCGGGTCAGGCCCGCGCCCTCGGACACGTCGCCGGCGATGGCGCCCAGCACCCAGTCGATGGAGCGCGTCGCGACCACCGCGGTCACGTCGACATCCATCGCCTCGATCGCCTCGACCATCTCCGCCAGGCCGGAATACGGAATGTGCGTGTGGATTTGGGTTTCCGCCCGAACTCCCGCGGTAGCGAGGCGGAACGCGCCGACCGACCACCGCAGGTACTCCTCGCGGCCCGCGGCCCGCAGCGGCAGCAGTTGCCGAATGGCGGGCTCGTCGACCTGAATGATCGCGATGCCCGCGCGCTCCAGGTCCACCACCTCGTCCCGGATGGCCAGCGCCACCTGGTCCGCGGTTTCGTGCAGCGGTTGGTCCTGGCGCACAAAGCATCCCGCGAGCATGGTCACCGGGCCGGTGACCATCCCCTTGACCGGCTTGTCGGTGAGCGACTGCGCGAACGTCGTCCACTCGACCGACATCGGCGCAGGCCGGAGCACGTCGCCATAGAGCACCGGCGGGCGGACGCAGCGCGAACCGTAGACCTGGACCCAGCCGAAATGCGTTGTGGCGAAGCCGTCCATCAGCTCCGCGAAGTACTGGATCATGTCGTTGCGCTCGTGTTCGCCGTGCACGAGCACGTCCAGGCCGATGTCTTCCTGGAGCCGGACGGTGGCTTCGATTTCGGCGCGGATCCGCTCGAGGTACTCGTCCCAGTCCAGACGGCCCTGGCCGAGTTCGTAGCGCGCCTGGCGCGCGGCCCCGCTCTGCGGGAACGACCCGAGCGTGGTCGCTGGCACCAGCGGCAGGTCCAGCCGCCGCGCCTGGGCGGCCTTGCGCACCTCGTACGGTTCGCGCTCCCGCATGTCCGCCGTCACCGCGTACACCCGTTGGCGCACTGCGTGCTTCTGTTTGAAGTGCACTTCGGTCGGGCGCTTGCGCCACCGGTCGGAAGGCCCTTCGGTGAGCGCCTTCGCCAGCGAAACGACCTCGCCCACCTTTTGTTTCGCGAAGGCGAGCCGGTCGGCGACATTGCCGTCGATGTCATACTCGGCGAGCACGTCGTAGGGCAGGTGCAGCAGCGTGGTCCCGGTGGACACCACCAGATCCGGACACACCTGCGCGAGCTCCTGCAGGTAGGTCAGGGTCACATAGCGGTCGGCGCGCCACACGTTGCGGCCGTTGATCACCCCCGCGTACAGCCTTTTGCGCCGAATGCCGGGCACCGCGGCCAGCTCCTCCGGCCGCATCCGGTAGCTCGCAAGGTCGAGCCCGACGGCCTCGACCTTGGTGGCGGACACCAGCGGCAGCGCCGGGCCGGGATCGCCGTATTGGAAGGTGACCAGCATGCGGGGGCGCAGGGCCGCGGTGGAGAGCCGCTGGTAAGCCCGGTCGAACGCCGCCAGCTCCGGCTCGGTGCGGTCGCCGGTGAAGCACGGCTCGTCCAGCTGCACACACGTCGAGCCGCGCTTGGCCAGGATCTCGAACAGCTCCTCGTACACCGGCAGCAGCCGGTCGAGCAACGCCAGAGTGCGCGGATCCACGGTGCTGCTCCCGCCGGCGCCGTCGCCCGCCCAGCCGCCGCCGGGGACTTCGCCCCATTTCGACAGCAGCAGCAGCGACACCGGGCCGAGCACGACCGGCCGCAGTTCGATGCCGCGGGCTTTGGCCCGGTCCCACTCGTCCAGCAACGCCGCCGGGTGCAGCGAGAACTCGGTGTCCTCGTCCAGCTCGGGCTGGCGGTAGTGGTACGGGTTGCCGAAGAAGCGCACCAGCTCCAGCGGCGGCAGGTCCGGGCGGCCGCGTGCCATCAGGAAGTAGAAGTCCAGCGGGTCGAGGCCGTCGCGATGCGCCTCGAACCGCTTCGGGACGGCGCCGAAGAGCAGCGCGTTGTCCAGCACGTGGTCGTAGAACGAGAAGGTGTTGCCGGGAACCTGGGTCAATCCGGTCGCGGCCAGCTCGTCGAACTGTCGCTCCTGGATCTCCCGCCGAACCTCGTGCAGCCGCTCCCTGGTCGCCTCGCCGTGCCAGTACGACTCCAGCGCCCGCTTGAGCTCGCGGTGCGGGCCGATCCGGGGATACCCCAGGATGCTCGACCCGAATCCTTCCGAGAGCTGTGCCATGGTCGCCAACCTGCCTCTCCGCGTCTGCTACGACCCACGAAACCTGCTGTTGCGCGCTGACTTACCGCTTGACAGGCTTGTCGTAGGAATAGAAGCCCGCACCGGTCTTCTTGCCGAGCAGCCCGGCCTCCACCATGCGCATGAGCAGCGGCGGCGGAGAGTACATCGGCTCCTTGAACTCGCCGTACATCGAGTCTGCGATGGACTTCACGGTGTCGAGGCCGACCAGGTCGGTCAGCGCCAGCGGGCCCATCGGATGGGCCAGGCCGAGCACGACGGCCTTGTCGACGTCCTCCTTGGTGGCGAAGCCCGACTCGACCATCCGGATGGCGGAGAGCAAGTACGGCACCAGCAGCGCGTTCACCACGAAACCGGAGCGGTCGGCCGAGCGCACAACCTGCTTGCCGAGCACGTCGGCGGCGAACGCCTCGGCTCGCTCGGCGACCGGCTGCGAGGTCTTCAGCGTGGTGACCAGCTCCACCAGCGGCAGCACCGGAACCGGGTTGAAGAAGTGCAGTCCGACCACGCGCTCGGGATTGGCGGTGGCCACGGCGATCTTCATGATCGGGATGGACGAGGTGTTCGAGGCCAGCACGGCGTTCGGGTCCGTGACGACCTTGTCCAGCTCGGCGAAGATCGCGGTCTTCACCTTCTCGTCCTCGAGCACCGCCTCGACCACCAGCTGGCGGTCGGCGAAATCGCCGAGGTCCGACGTGAACCGCAGCCGCCAGGCCGCCTGCTCCCGCTCGCGCTCGGTGATCTTGCCGCTGCTGACACCCCGGTCCAGGGAGCGCAGAATGCGAGCCCGGCCCGCGGCGGCCAGCTCCCGGGTCTGCTCGAACACGAGCACGTCGACGTGCGCCCGCGCGCACACCTCCGCGATGCCCGCGCCCATCTGTCCCGCGCCGATAATCCCGACTCGCTGAACCTGTTCACTCATGACGCTGTTCCGCCTCTCCGAACCTTTTGCCGCACCGTCAGGTGCGTCGTGCCTTCACTCGCGGGCCGGCGGGAGGGTGACCCAGCGGCTGAGCCGGTACACGAAATCTGTTGTAGCTGAAAGGTGGATGCCCTCCTCGCCGCGGGGCGGACGAGGAGGGCATCCCGGTTCCTAGTGGAACTGACCTTCTTCGGTGGAGCCCTTCAGGGCTGCGGTGGAGGTGTCGGGGTCGACGGTGGTGGCGATGGTGTCGAAGTAGCCGGCGCCGACCTCGCGCTGGTGCTTGGTGGCGGTGTAGCCGCGCGCTTCGGCGGCGAACTCGCGCTCCTGCAGGTCGACGTAGGCGGTCATGCCCTCGCGGGCGTAGCCGTAGGCCAGGTCGAACATGCCGTAGTTGAGCGAGTGGAAGCCGGCCAGCGTGATGAACTGGAACTTGAAGCCCATCGCCCCGAGCTCCTTCTGGAACTTCGAGATGGTGGCGTCGTCCAGGTGCTTCTTCCAGTTGAAGGACGGCGAGCAGTTGTAGGCCAGCAGCTGGTCCGGGAACTCGGACTTGACGGCCTCGGCGAAGTTGCGCGCGAGCTCCAGGTCGGGCTTGCCGGTCTCCATCCAGATCAGGTCGGCGTACGGGGCGTAGGCCTTGGCACGCGCAATGCAGGGCTCCACGCCGTTGCGCACGTGGAAGAAGCCTTCCTTGGTGCGCTCGCCGGTGATGAACGGCTTGTCGCGCTCGTCCACGTCGGCGGTGATCAGGGTGGCTGCCTCGGCGTCGGTGCGGGCGATGATCACCGACGGGACGTCGGCCACGTCGGCGGCCAAGCGCGCGGAGGTCAGGGTCCGGATGTGCTGCTGAGTCGGGATCAGCACCTTGCCGCCGAGGTGGCCGCACTTCTTCTCCGACGCCAGCTGGTCTTCCCAGTGCACGCCCGCGGCGCCCGCGGCGATCATGGCCTTCTGCAGCTCGTAGGCGTTCAGCGCGCCGCCGAAGCCCGCTTCGGCGTCGGCGACGATCGGGGCCAGCCAGTTCTCGACGGTGTTGTCGCCCTCGACCTTGGCGATCTCGTCGGCGCGCAGCAGCGCGTTGTTGATGCGGCGCACGACGGCAGGCACCGAGTTGGCCGGGTAGAGGCTCTGGTCCGGGTAGGTGTGGCCGGACAGGTTGGCGTCGCCCGCGACCTGCCAGCCGGACAGGTAGATGGCCTTGAGGCCCGCGCGGACCTGCTGCACGGCCATGTTGCCGGTCAGCGCCCCGAGCGAATGCACGTACTCGGTGTTGTTGACCAGGTCCCAGAGAATCTCCGACCCGCGGCGCGCGAGCGTGTGCTCCTCGACGACCGAGCCTTGCAGCTTCGAAACCTGCTCCGCGGCGTAGGTACGGGTGATGCCCTTCCAACGGGGGTTGGTGTCCCAGTCCTGCTGGATCTCCGCAACGGTCTTGGGGGTGCCAGTGCGTGACATCTGTGTCCACTCCTCGATATGGGTCTCTTCGCAGCCTTGCAAGGCTCTTTGGATGTATTACCCGACAATGGCACACGCAAAAACACGCGTCTACCTGTTGCTAATGCCAAGGTTAGCTATGTTCGCTCGACACAAAGTTAATGCTGCAAATGCATTACCGGTGGACACTATTCCGTAAACTACCCACCGGTAGCCTGACCAGCGGTTTTAACCGTACCGCCGTACTGCTTGAGCTCGCCAACCGTAGGCAAACAACCGATTGATCTTCAGTTGAAGTGCAGATCCTGTGAGCACCTTCACAAGGTCGCAGGTGACCCACGCCACTCGAATGTAGGCCTGTAACCATCCCGTCGCGACCCGGGAGAAGCCCCATACCTCCTGAATGACCCGTGAAGTGCGCCCAGCGCACTTCACGGGTCATTCAGGAGTCGTCAGAGCAGTTGGCTGAGCCACGTGGAATGCTCCAGGTCGAAACCATTGCGACGATAGAAGCGGCGGGCGGCCTCGTTGCGGTCCTCGGTCTCCAGGAAGACCTTGCGGGCGCCCGCGCCCTGGCAGGCGTCGATCAGTTCGGGCAGGACCTTCGCACCGATTCCACCGCCGCGGTTGCGCACATAGAACTCGTCGATCAGCGCGTCGCGGCCGCCGGACTCGAGGGAGTAGCCCCAGGCCAACACGGCATAGCCGGTGTCGAACAGCCACACCTGCCCGACGGTGTCGTCCGCCAGCAGCGGGAGGAGCGCGGCGGACAGCACCCGCTCGTCGTAGTGGTGCCGGTCGACCTCGTAGAACTCCCGGATCAGGACCAACAGCGAGGATAGATCTCCGGGACCGGCTCGACGGATGGTCATGCGCCTGATTGTCCGACCAATAGCGATGCGCAGCATCGCGGATGGCGAGTCACCAGTGCCTGCGCGAACACAGCCGCTGTCCGGAATCCGAATTGATGTACGCGGTCGAACATAATTCGGTGATTAGCCGGCAGTGGGGAGTGGGCCTTGATGACGGACCACTACCGGCATTAACCTGCGTTTCCGACGTTGCACAACAGTGCTGGGTCGGGGGATTCGAGATGCAGCACCGGGAAGTAGCGTCGCAAATGACGGATCGTGGCCGTTTGCAATCCACCCATGCCGAATTCTTCGGCCGCGACGAGGAACTGGACCGGGTCATCGGTTTGCTGCTGCGGCCCGCGCGGCAGATCACGCTGCTCGGGCCGGGCGGGGTCGGCAAGACTCGCTTGGCGGAGGAAACCGCGCACAAATACGTCAAAGCCACCGGGGCGACCGCGTACTGGGTTCCGCTCGCGCGACTGCCGGCCGGGTCGGACCTCGAGCGGGTAGCGGAGGAGGCCTCCCACACGGTGGCGGAGAACGACTTCTCCAGCCACTCCGCCTTCGACGCGCTGGCCCGCGCGCTCGCCGCGGCAGACACCGCACGACGCGCGCCGCTGCTGGTCTTGGACAACTGCGAGCATGTGCTGGACGGGGTGGGCATGCTGGTGCACGGCCTGCTCGACTCGGTGCCAAATCTGGTGGTGATGGCGACCAGCCGGGCGCCGATCGGCTTCGTGGACGAGCACCGGGTCGTGGTGCCGCCGCTGTCGGACTCGGAAGCGATCGCCTTGTTCCGCAACCGGTCCGCACTGACCGGCCATCCGGTGACGGAGGAGTCCGACGGCACGGTCGGCGAGATTTGCAGGCGCATGGACAACTACCCGCTGCACGTGCAACTGGCCGCAGCTCGGCTGGTGCGCAGGCCGCTGGCGATGATCCTGGCGGAGTTGAGCGGCGACGCCGGCGACGCGCGACTGAAATGGACCGACGGCAAGGTTTTCGGCGTCGATCCGCGCCACCACGGCGTCGAAGAGGCGATCGGCTGGTCATACGAGCTCTGCACGCCCCAGGAACAGCTCCTCTTCGCCCGATTGGCGGTGTTTGCCCCGGGCAGCCACTTCCTGCTCAACGACGTGAACCAGGAAGGCGTCGACCTGGCGGCGGTCACGGCCGTCTGCACGGACGATCCGACCGATCCCGAATCGGCGGCGACGTTGAGCGCCGCCGACATTCCCGACCTGCTGTACAGCCTGGCGGACCAATCGTTGGTCGCGGTCCACGAAGTCGGCGACACGGTCCGGTTCTCGCTGGTGGAAAGCCTGCGGGTGTTCGCCGCACAGCGGCTCGCCGAGAGCTCCGAATCGACCCGGCTCACCCGGCGCCACCTGTACTACTACCGGGACCAGGTGTCGCACTGGGCGGCCCAGTGGGCGACGACCGGCGACCAGCACGCACTGGACTGGGCAATGACGTCATGGCACGACATCAGGGCCGCGGTGGAGCGCGGCACCGCGGTGCCGGGTGACGAAACTGCGGGGTTGGAAATCTGTGCGAGCCTGCTGTCCATGCGAATGGCGTTCGTACGGGGGTCCATGCGGGAGACCCGACTGCTGTGCGAGTGGGCATTGACCGCGACCAAGCAGGTCCCAGCAGAAGCGAAAGTACTGCGGGTGGCCACTATGGCCGCCACCGCCATGATCGCGATCTGCCAGGGTGATCTGGGCGACACCGCCCGGCTGCTCGACGAATGCGTCGCGCTGCATCTGGGCGACCCGGAACTGTCCCGAGTATGGCGGGAATCCGCCGACACCGACATCGGCTTGCTGCCGCCGATCGAAATCGCCTGGGGTCACGAACTTTTCGTGCAACGCGATGACCGGGCGGTCACGGTGCTGCTCCGCGCGGCGGGAAAGTGCGCGCAGCTCGGCGACACCGGGGCGGCGGCGTTCTGCGAACTGGCCGCCGCGCTCGCGGCCGGGATGCTCCGACCGCACCACGAAGCGGCCGCCATCGCGGAACGATTCCTCGACGGCGTGCCCGCGGCGAGCCCGGCCTGGCTGGCGTCATGGGCCGAGCTGGTGCGCGCTATCGTGCTTACCAAAGGCGGCAAGCCCGCGGCCGCCATCGCCCTGCAGCGCAAGGCGCTGGCAGGACTGCTGCACGCACGGGAGCAGTCCGCGGTGTTGTGGGCAGTGCACGCCTGCACCTGGTCGCAAGCCCAGCTCATCAGGGACCTGCGGGCCTCGGGTCGCGCCGACCGACGCCGGCTGGTCGCACTGGCGACGGAGACAGCGCAACTGCTCGGCGCCGCCGCGACGCTGTGCACCTGGACCGGGTTCGACATCTCGCCGCTGGGGCCGTTCTTCGACGAGACCGTCCGGGCGATGGACACCGCCCGCGCCGTGCTCGGCGAACAACGCTACGCGGCCGCGGCCGCCCACGGCGCCCGCCTGCGTCCGGAGTTGGATGAGGTCGCACTGTTCGCCATGGGCAAGCTCGGCGTCGCCCAGCCAGCGCCGACCACCGAAACCGGCGGAATATGGGATGAATTGACCAAGGCCGAAAAGGAGGTCGCGATGTTGGCCGCCGCGGGCTGGACCAACTCGACCATCGCCACGCGCCGCGGCACCTCCCGCAAAACCGTGGACGCCCAGATCGCCGCGGTGCTGCACAAACTACAAATCCCGTCCCGGGAACACATCTTGTCGCGCGTCCCCGCCGACCAGGTGGACCAGGTGCGGGTGCGCGCCCAACCCCGCTAGCGCGCTTGGGACGCATTTACCTCCAGAATGACCCGTGACGTGCGTCCAACGCACGTCACGGGTCATTCTGGAGGTTTGCAGCCGGGGCGTCGAACCGGTGAGTCAGATCTCGGTGGCGGGCGGCGACGACGACGCAGGGAGGGTGGACTCGGCAGAATTCGCGGGATGAGGGTCCTGGCTGTTGGGCTCGGCAGACCTGCGATCGCGGCGAGCGGCGGGACGAGTGCCGGAAGCGAACGTCACCGGGAGTCGCGGGACAGCCGCGGACTTGGTCTCGCCGAGAACGGCAGCTGTAGCAGCCGGCAGCGCGGAGGCAGTTGACACGGACGTGAGCCCTGACGGCGGGATCGCGGCCGGGGCGACGCTCGGTACCAGGCCCGTAATTCCTTGCAGCAGCTGGGAGATCTGGCCCATGCCTGCAGCGATGGCGACCAAGGGCGTGCTTGCCTGCCCAGTTTCGGCGCTGTCGGCTGAGCCGGCCGCATCCGAGCCGACATTCACCGCGGGCGCCCCGACGCGGTCGGCGACGGTTCGAGTCGTGGAGGAGGTGCCGCCGGCCACACGGATGTTGGCGTCGGAATGGTGGGCGATCACGCCATAGATCCTGGACAGGCCCTCGGTGACGCGATAGCGCAGCTCGAGGTCGACCTGGCGTGACATCGGGCCGGTGACGGCGTCGAGTTCGCATTGCAGTCCGGCCGCGATCCGGATGATCCGGCGCAGCGCGTCGTCGCGGTCGCCCGAGACGCAGTCGGTGTCCGAGACGACGTCGTGCTGTGACTGTTGCAGGATGGCGTTCTTACCCTGCAGCGCAGCCGAGTTCGCAACGTAGGCGTCGGCGACCGCGGCGACACCTGAATCGGTGTCGATGTCGTTTCGCAAGGCGATGATCGGCTGCCGTTCCCGGACATCCGCGCCCAGCAGGCTGACGGCTTCGTCAATGGCCTGATTGATCGTCCCGATGAATGCCTGAAACGACGCCGTTGCGCCGAGCGGCGGACGCAGCCGCCACGGATAGTTCGGGTGCGGCTCGCCAGGGGCGATGGGCGGACCAGGCAGCGGCGTTGCGGGGGCGACCGGCGGCGTAGGTTTCGTATTCGTTGCGGGCTTCGGTTTGCGTTTGGGCTTCGGGTTCGGCTTGGACTTGGACCTGCGCTTCGGCGTCTGACGCGCCGCGTACTCCGCTTCCAGTTTGCGGATCTCACCACGCTCATTCGGGCCTGCCTCGACCCCGATCGTGAATACCACGCATGCTCCTTCCCTATGTCCCGTCCAGCGTCGACCGAGACCAGCTGCCGGACATCGGCTGCGGGTAGGGCTGTCATAGGTATGCCGACAGGTGAACGGCATCCGCCTGGCGCAGAGCCGCACGGGAGTTGGCGATTGCCGGGAGGGAGCGGGAGGCCGCGCAAGCCGACGACGTTTCCGAATTCCGATATGGATCGGTCGCTTTCGTGGCCGAAGGGCTCGAGCAGCGCCGCGAGGCCGGCGGCAACACCTCAAAACCGCAGCACACCACGTCACCTCGGTCATCATGGCGTGAATTCGCCGGGTGACCTGCACTCGGTCTGCACCGGTCGCGGTCGGCGGTTCGCCCGACTCGACCAGGTAGCGACCGTCCCCGATCAAGTCTCGCCACCACACGGTTCGCCTGGCGGATTTGCTTGCGACCGTGATCGTGCCGGTGCGCAGCGCGGAACGGGAGTGGAACGCGGCCGACTCCGCCACCGAATTCAACACCACGCGCCTTTGCTCGCCGGCAGGCGCCTCCGGCAGCGCCAGTGCCAGCGCCTTGACCAATCCGACGTCGGAATACTCGGACAGCCCATATCAACAGCGCCCGCTGGCATCCTTGCCTGCCAGCTCGTGGATCAGAAACGACGCCGCGCCACGCCGCACGCCCAGGGCCCGAGTCCAACCGAAATCAGGGTCAGCCAATGTCGGCTCCCAGCCCTTGACTACGACCCGCACCTGGGGATCCGCCAATGCGGCCGGGAGCTGGTCGACCACACTGGCCAGCCGAAACCGTAGCCGCCTGTGTAACTCCGCAGTCTCCTCCGGAGATAGGCCGCAGGCACAATCAGGGTCTTCAGCTGTTAGCCACACCCGTTGCGGAGGGGGTCGGCGCGGAGGGGGCGGTGACTGGATTCGGTGCGGAGTCGGGGGTGGTCGGCGGGGGGGACTTGGGCTTGGATGTCGGCGCGGGAGGTGACGGCCAGTTTCGCCAGGATGGCCATCATCTGGGCGTCGACGGTCTTGCGGGCGGTGCCGCGGCGGATGGCGATTGCGGAGTTGGTCCAGCCCGCCGCGGCGAGGATGGCGACGTCGCGCTCCGCGTCGGTGAGCTGTTGCCATTCGCCCGAGGGTGGGGCGGGACGCTCGGCAGGCAGCGTGCCCAGCGCCAGTTGGTGGATCTCGCCCGCCTCAGCCCGCAGCGCGGCTCCTTGGGCCCGCACGGCGTCATAACGGTCCGGTCCCAGCACCTTTCGGGCCAGGCGGCACGATGCCTCCAGCTCCGACCGGAGTCCGCCCAGCCAGTGGATGTCGACATGGAGCCAGCGGCGCAGCTGCGCCGCACCGCCGAGCAGTCGGGTGATCGCGACTGCCGTGGACACGGTCCCGACTCTGCCCGAGCCGGCGGTCGCCGACAAT